>JAIXRH010000026.1 GCA_027485285.1 Comamonadaceae bacterium
AAAACATGATCAAAACGACAATCAGCCACCCCACACGATCCGGGAGACTTCAACAACACGATCAAGCTTTCGCCATTGGTCGTCAGGCGTGATGATATTGCCATCTACGGTGCTGGCAAAACCGCATTGAGGGCTGATCGCCAAATTCTCAATTGGAATATATCTGCTGGCTTCTTTGATTCGACGCAACAAGTCTTCAGTCTTTTCAAGTTGCCCAAACTTGGTTGTCACCAAGCCTAAAACAACCTTCACACCTTGAGGGACTGCTTTGAGGGGTTCAAAGTCACCCGATCTCTCGTCATCGTATTCCAACAAAAAATGATCGACATGAATGCCACCCAGAACAGCCTGCGCAATGCGTTGATAGCCTCCTTCAGCTATCCACCCACTTCGCGAGTTGCCCCGACATACATGAATACCTATCGCCGTATCAGGGCCTCTCTCTGAAATACAAGCATTCGTCAACTCTACATAGCGCCGCATCCGAACATCTGGATCATCGCCACTGGCAATCACTTCGGCGCGCATGCGGTCACTGATGAAGTAAGTCATCAGTGGATCATCAATTTGGATATAGCGACAACCAGCAGATTCCAATGCAGCAATTTCTGCACGATAAATCTTCACGACATCTGCAAAAAAATCCTCAATGTCTGGGTATGCCTGACTCGAGACAGCATCACGTCCACCATGAAAATGAAGGCGTGTAGGTGAAGGCAAGGTCACCTTAGCTATGCGTGATGTTTGCGACTGCAAATATTCAAAATCAGAAGATGACACCGAATTGGAAAGTCCTAACTTCCCAGTAGTGATCACATTTTTTGGCACATATTTCCAACCTTCATCGTGCGTATGGTCATGCCCACAATCATTGCCCTTCGGCGCAACAAACGCTTGCGATGCCTGCCCCTCTTGAATTTCAACGCCTGACAAGCCGCGAACAAAATCGATCCACCAGTTTTCACGGCGAAACTCACCATCGACGACCACTTGAAATCCGCAAGCTTCTTGCCGCTTAACAACGTTTGCAATAGCTACATCTTCAGCCGCATGAAGCTCTTGTGCGTTAATTTTTTTAGCATCAAAGTCAGATCGTGCTTGGATTAATTCAGCAGGTCGAAGCAAGCTGCCAACTTGGTCTGCTCGAAAAAAAGGTTTACTCATCGCAAGGCCTACTTTCTAGTTATCGAGCACGAGGAGGGTCGCGTACATCTTTTTGCTCTTGAAACTCGATATTGAACAACTCCCCAGGGTTGTTGCCCACACGTTCAACTTTGCGGATGTAAATGCTTTGCACGATGTCGCGCGTATTGGCATCAATATAAATTTGTCCCCGTGGACTTTCAAAAATTTGTCCCTTCATTGCAGCCAGTAAAGCATCGCCATCACCTTTGCCATTGGTCTTTCTTACCGCCTCATAAATGACGTGCATGCCGTCATAGGCAAACACAGCCACTGCATTGGGTCGCATGTTATTGAGCTTGGTGAACTCACTCACGAATTTTTTATTTTTAGCCGATGGATGTGCAGCTGAATAGGGGTAAGAAGTCACGACACCCAGGGCTACATCACCCATATCGTTGACCAAATCGTCATCCGTGACTTCACCAGTTCCAATGATTTTGATGCCAGCTTTGGACAACCCACGGTCATTGAATTGCTTCATGACTTGCGTACCTACGCCTGAAGGTACAAAGACAAACACGGCATCGGGGGACTGATCCCTGACGCGCTGTAAGAAGGGTGCGAAATCTGGGTTGCGCAGTGGCACGCGAATCGATTCCAAAATCTTTCCGCCGTTGAGCATGAAGCGATCGCGGAACGTGCGTTCTGCATCATGACCAGGCCCATAGTCAGATACCAAGGTCACCACTTTTTGGATGTTGTTTTTAGGCGCCCATTCAGCAATACCCAAAGTCACTTGGGGCAGTGTCATGGAGGTTCGGACCATGTAAGGGGAGGCATCAATCACTGAAGAGGTCGCGGCCAACATGTTGACCATGGGCACCTTGGCCTGAGTAGCCAAAGGCCCCGTCACAAGCGCGAGCGGCGTCAGTCCAAAGCCAGCCAACACATTGACTTTTTGGTTCACCACCAACTCTTGCGCAATTCGTTTGGTGTTATCTGGGACACCAGCATCGTCACGCAAGATCACCTCGATCTTGCGACCAGCAACCTTGTCACCATTTTGAGCAACATAGAGTTTGACAGCGCTATGCATTTGTTTGCCAGTCGAGGCAAAAGGGCCCGTCATCGGCGTGATCAAACCAATTTTGAAGGTGTCCTCTGACTGCGCTAACGCACTGAGTGCCACGCATGATGCAAGGGCTGCCAGAATTAAATTTCTTTTCAACATGTTGTCTCCTAGGGGTTACTTGTTTTAGTTTCAGACTGTGCCATTTTTAACAGAAGCTGACGCATCATCAATCCGGGTCTATCCGGACCAAAACTTAACTCTTCAGGCGGATCAACCAACTCATCGTAGGTAGCCTGTATCCAATTCAGTGCATCTTCGTCTTGTGAATACGCGGTTTGCGATTCGTGAAACATATATGCACTTACCTTTTCATCTGGCATCAATGTTCAGTCTAACTACTGACATTAAAGTGAGCTCATAAACTTCAATAACATTTGGTTAAAAGCGCTGGGCGCTTCCACCTCGGGCAAGTGACCAATGCCGGGCATTTCCACCAAACGCCCGTTGCGCAGATGCGGCAAGAGCAGGTCAGCATTTTCTTGGCGCGGGTTAACTTGGTCTTCACTGCCCTGCACCATCAAAACAGGCATGGTGAGGGCAGATGCCAAATCGGGTGTGTAGAAGTGACTCAACCTGAACGACACCGCACGCAACAAACCAGCAGCCTGCGTTCCCCGCATGACCTCCACCAGCATGGCGCGTAACTCCGGGGAAGCCTGAGACCCTACCAAATTGTCCACGCCTGCATCGCCGTACTGGAAGCTGCCCAGGCGTATGCGACGAGCGCGCGCCTCAAACTTCTCACGACGTTCTGGGCTGACCTGCTTTTGGCCTACACCCGTACCGGTCAAGATCAAGCCCTGCACAAGCTGTGGATGACGGATGGCAAAAGCCTGCGCCACCACCGACCCAAACGAGTTGCCACACAAGACAATTTGATGCAGCCCTAAGGCTTGAATGAAGTCTGCGACAGCATTGGCGTAGTCGGCATCACTGGGGTGTTCGGTTTTGAGGTTGTCGCTCATCCAATAGCCGGGCGCGTTCCAAGCCACTACACGAAAGTGCTGGCTCAAGGCTGCGAGCTGAAAGCGGTAATAGCTGGCATTGCTGCCTATGCCATGCAACAACAACAGGCAAGGCGCGTCGGCAGGTCCAGCCTCGATGTAGGAAAAACGGTCCCCCAAATAGCGCGCTTGTGCTTGCAAGGGAATACGTGCAAACCGAACTTCTGGCAATGCAGGATAAGCCGTGGGCTGAGTCATGGGCGGGACAGATTTTTAATACGACAGGGTGTCGCTTGCGCTGCATAATAACCTTCAGTTGTAAGGAGACAGGCATGAAACAGTGGACGATGTTTTTATTGACGGCCCTATGTCTGGCCACAGGCTCTGCAGGCGCGCAAGAGTGGCCAACTCGCCCCGTTAAATTGATCGTGCCTTACCCCGCCGGTGGTGGTGTCGATGTGATGGCACGTGCTTTGGCTCAACGTTTGCAAGACAAATGGCAGCAACCCATCACCATCGACAACCGTCCAGGCGCGAACACCTTGATTGGCACTGAAGCGGTGGCCAAGGCCAGTGACAACCACACCCTGTTGTTCACCACAGATGCCACTTTCACCATCAATCCGCACCTTTACGACAAACTGCCTTACGACGCTGAGAAGGATTTTGCGCCGGTCACTCAGTTGGTGGCTTTCAGTCAAATGCTGGTGGCTAACGCCAACCTGCCAGCGAACAACCTCAAAGAACTGTTGGCGTTGGCCAAAGAGAAACCAGCATCTTTGTCGTATGCATCATTTGGGCCTGGCAGCCAACCCCAGCTGGCCACCGAAATGCTCAAGCAAAAGGCCGGCGTTTTCATCGTACACATTCCTTACCGCGGTATTCCTCAAGCAGTGACGGCGGTAGTCAGTGGCGAGGTGCAACTGACTTGGTCGGGCATCGTGTCGGCGCGCGCGCACATCGCAAGCAAACGCATCAAACCCTTGGCCTATGGTGGCAAAACCCGTGTTCCAGCTTATCCCGATGTGCCTACCATGAGCGAATTAGGATTTCCCGAGGTCGACGCCAATGTGTGGGTAGGTTTATTTGCGCCCTCTAGCTTTGCGCCTGCCTTGGTAAGCCGCATGCACCGAGATATCTTGGCCGTGATCAGCGATCCCGACTTTCGAAGCAAAGAAATCGAAGGCAAGTCCTATGACTTTGTAGGAGCTGGGCCAGAAGAGTTTCGTCGCCACATGCGCAGCGAAAGCGCCTCGCGCAGGGCCACCATCAAAGCTTCTGGGACAACCATCGATTGACTTCCACTGTCTGGCGAGACATGACGCAAGCCCAACTCGATTGGGCCTATGACCAAACCCAACATGCCGCCAATATGGCTGAGGTAATGGCCGAATGCGCTGAACTCAGCGCCCAAGCGCGCGCCTTACTGCAAGCCAAGGGTGTCCAAGTGCAACGCTTGGCTTACGGGCCCACAGATGTTGAAGAGCTCGATTGGTACCCCAGCCTAACGCCTGACGCGCCGCTGGTGTTTTTCGTACACGGTGGTGCTTGGCGGCGAGGCCAAGCCAAAGACTATGCGATGGCTGCCGCGTGGCTCCACCAGCGAGGTGTGCATTTGGTCGTGCCTGATTTTTCGGCGGTGACCGATGTGCAAGGCAGCTTGATGACCATGGTCAATCAGTTGCAACGTGCCTTAACCTTCACCGCAAAAATGGCGCCAAACTTGGGTGCCAACGCACAGCGAATTTATGTGGTGGGTCATTCGTCGGGCGCACATTTGGCAGCTTGTTTGGGCGCTGATGACGCACCCATGCATGCGTTAATGTGTTGCAGCGGAATGTATGAGCTTGAGCCCGTGAGCCTGTCGGCGCGCAGCCAATATGTGAAGTTCGATTCCAAGACCCTACAAGACTTGAGTCCCCAGCGTCATTTGCAACACTTCAACATGCCCATCGCGCTCTTGTGCGGCGAACAAGAGTCGCCCGAATTCAAACGCCAAGCTCTTGAGTTTGCGCAGAACTTGTCCGGCAGGCATGGCAGTTTGCAACTCTTTTGGGGCCAAGGTTTGAACCATTTTGAGATGCTCAAATCGTTTGCTAGCCCAGATGGTTTGATGTCAAAGGTCTTGATTGAGTTGATACAAAACTGAACCATGTGCAGCGTTTCAATTTATCAACACACTTCCAAGAAACGCGGCTCATTGAAAGTTTCTTCTTCGTAGAGTTTTTTCATGCAACATCCAATCATCAGACCGCACATTGTCAACAGAGTTATGGCGCGTCGCGGAAAATTTCATTGGTTTGAGACGCTCGATCCCAAGCGAACCGCATTAGTTGTCATTGACATGCAAAGCACATTTTGTGAACCGGGCTCGCCAGCAGAGGTTCCGGACTCGCGCCGCATTGTTGAACCAATCAATCACCTAGCGCGTGAACTGAGGAAGAGGAATGTCCCCATTTTCTGGGTGCTGCATGCAAACACGCATCTTGGAAACAAGAGTGATTGGGAGATCTTCTTCAACCATGTCGTCAATGACGATGTCAGAACACAAACAATCGACAGCCTCATGCCAGGCAAACAGACAGTTTGGAAGGATCTCGAAACATCTGATCAAGATATCTTCATCACCAAGAATCGTTACAGCGCATTGATATCTGGCTCTTCAACCCTAGAAAATATGTTGCGTAACTATGGTGTGGATACGCTTTTGATCGCGGGCACAAAAACCAATGTCTGCTGCGAGTCAACAGGGCGTGATGCCATGATGCTCGACTTTAAAGTTGTGATGGTCTCTAACTGCTGCGCTGCGCTGTCCGCTGAAGAGCATCAATCTGCGTTAGAAACATTTATTCAGCAGTTTGGTGATGTGATGACTGCTTC
>JAIXRH010000068.1 GCA_027485285.1 Comamonadaceae bacterium
GCGCCAGATTGCTCAAAATAGTGAGCAACACGCGGCGTGTGGTTTGAATGTCTGATTCGCGCAAACCTTGGGTGCTCACCTGATTGGTTTGCTCTGCAAGTGGCACCAGTTTCTTCTTCAATGCGCGGCCTGCAGGGGTGAGGTGCACATACATGTTCTTTTTGTTTTCTGGCAATTGACGACGTTCAATGTAGCCCAAGGCTTCCATGTTTTTCATGGCGGTGAAGGTGGTGGGCTCCATCACGCCTGCGCGATCGCTGAGCTCACGTTGGGTCAAACCATCGTTGTCCCAGAGGATGCGCAGAAACGTCCAGTGCCCAAATGGCACACCATGGTCGGCCAAACGCAGTTGCAGTGCACGCGTGTAGGCACGGCCCGCATCGCGCACCAAGTGGGCCAAGCGGTCGTTGGGGACGGCTTCTTGCCAGTGGCGCAAGATGCTGCGCGTTTCATCGGGTTTGATCTTTTTCATTCAGCACTCGGGCGAAATTTGGTGGGTGGGCGTTTGAATTTGGCCACTTTGTGCGGACGCCAAGATGGCCAAGCTCACGGCCGTGGTGGCACGGGCCCAAGCGCCGCTGTGCAGCACGGGTGTGCGGTGCACGATGGCGTTGTAAAACTCATCGATCACTTCGATGCGGGGCAGTGTCGGTGGTTGCAGGGCTTGGAGCTTGACATCCACATGCCCGTCAATCCAGACGCCTTGTGGCGTGGGCCTCAGGTCGGCATGGTCGCAGCTGATGATGAGCGGGCCAAAGTGTTGGTGTTGCGCAAGTTGCGGTAAGGCCTTGCTGCCAGACCATTGCGCAGCACCGTAATTGCGTGCCGCTTTGAGTTGGGCCTCGTCGTTGGCGCTGCTGGCATGCGCCAGACGTTGACGCGCCATGCCGTGGTCTGCCCAGTTTTTGGTTTGGCCGAGTTCACCAATGCCATCCATCCAACGGTCACTGTCGAAATGGCCGTAGCCGTTGTAGCTGACGCTGGCAAAGGCGCCGTTTTCAAAGCCGATCAAGGCGCTGTAGGCACCCTCGGTGGGACGTGAGGCATCCCAAGCACCTGTGTGTGCCATGACGCTCTTGACTTGGCCCCCGCCCAGCAAACGCACGATGTCAATTTGATGCGCCGCTTGGCTAAAGATCACGCCGCCGCCGGCCTGTGTGTCGAGCTCTTCAGGGCGACGGGGGCGATACAAAAAATCGGTGTAATTGAGTGCATGCATCATGCGCACTCGGCCAAATGCGCCACTTTGAATCAGTTGGTGCGCCTTCAGAACAGGGGCGTTGAAGCTGTGGCTATGGCCCACCATGAGCACGACCTGGGCCCGTGTACAGGCCTCCATCATGCGGGTGCACTCGTCCAGGGTGAGTGCCATGGGCTTTTCGACCATCACGTGTTTGCCATAGGCTGCAGCCATCTCCACTTGTTCGGCGTGCATTTGGTGAGGCGTGGCAATGTAGATGGCTTGCACTTTTGGGTTGGCGCAGAGCGCTTCATAGTTGGCATCACAGGTGACACCAAAGTCGCGTTCAAACTGTGCGCAAGCCAAGGCCTGTGGGTCTGTGGCCGACACCAGTTGAAGGCGCGGGTCATTGGCCAAGGTGGGCAGCATCAAGGTGAATGCACGCCCAAGGCCTGCAATGCCCAGTTGAAGTTTGGCTGCGCTCATAAATCAAGCACGAGCTCTGTCGACGCAGCACGCGAGACGCACGGCATGATGTGCGATGCGCGTTCATCAGCGCGCAGCACCATGTCACGGTGCTCTGCCTCACCAGAAATCAGGGTGGTGCGGCAACTGCCACAGGTGCCACTTTCACAAGAGCTGGGTATCAGGTGGCCACAGCCACGCAGTGCTTCCAAGATGCTTTGATGCGCGGGCACGGACACACGCACGCCAGATTTGTGCAGCACCACATCAAAGGTTTGGTTGTCTGCGAAGCCCGATTGCGCTGCGCCAAAGCTTTCAAAATGGACTCGCTCGGTGGGCCAGTGCCCGGTCATGTCGCGCACGCTGTCCATCAAGCCCTGTGGGCCGCAGCAATACACATGGGCGTTGGTGGGGCGCTCAAAGATGGGCCACAAATCCAAAGCTTGCGCAAGATCGCCATGGTCATGGTGGATTTTGACGAGACCCGTGAGTTCAGGTGCATTGAGCTCATCGAGAAAGGCTGTGTCTTGCACATTTCGCGTGCAGTAATACAACTTGAAGTCGGTGCGCCCTTGGCCGAGCAGGTGGCGAATCATGCTCAAGATGGGAGTGATGCCAATGCCGCCAGCCACAAAAATATAAGAAGGGGCTGATTCAATGAGTTCAAACATGTTGGCCCATGGCAAGGTGGGTAGCAGGTCGCCCACTTGCACCTCATCCACCATGCTTTGGGAACCGCCTCGACCTTTGGCGTCACGCTTGACCGCAATTTGCCAAGTGGTGTGTTGTTCAGGGCTGCTGCACAAAGAGTAGCTGCGTCGTGCGCCACCAGGGGTTTGCACGGTGATGTGAGCCCCTGGCGTGAAAACGGGCAGGTCTTGGCCTTGGGGGTCTGCCAGTTCAAACAAGGTGATGTCTGTGGCCAGCCGTTGTTTGTGAGTGACGCGCATTGGGGTGAAAGAGTCGTTCATAGAGAGCTTGTGCTTTGAGTGACAGCGATGACGTTGACAGAGTTTGAAAATTATCAATAATCTTAGTCATCTAATGATTTTTTTGCAAGATCAAAAAAGGAAATTCATGTTGACGACTGAAGAAAACGATTTGCTGTGTCGCGTGGAGGGCAATGCCCCGATGGGGCAACTCATGCGTCGTCACTGGCAAGCCATTTGTTTGCTAGAAGAAGTGAGCGAGCCGGATGGCAAACCCATTCGCGCCCGTGTGTTGGGTGAAGACTTGGTGGTGTTTCGTGACACCGAAGGTCGTGTGGGTGTGATGGGTGAGTATTGCCCTCATCGCGGTGTTTCGCTGGTGTATGGCCGCAACGAAAACTGTGGGTTGCGCTGCCTGTACCACGGCTGGAAGATGGATGTGGCTGGCAACGTGATTGAGATGAGTTCCGAGCCTGTGGCCAGCGGCATGGCTGCGAAAGTCAAGCACACGGCCTATCCAACCCAAGAGTGGGGCGGTTTTGTATGGGCCTACATGGGGCCCGAAGACACCATGACTGACTTCACGCCACCGCCATGGGCGCCGACTGAAGATGTCCGCGTGTCGATTGCAAAGATCATCATTCCGTGTAATTGGGCACAAATTTTGGAGGGGCAGATTGATTCGGCGCACAGCTCAAGTTTGCACTCCTCAGACATGGTGCCTGCACGCGTGGAGGGCGCCAAAGCCACGGATAAAAATTGGCTTCGTCCATCAACCGACAAAGCGCCGCGCATGCAAACGCAGCGTGACACCTATGGCTTTAGATACGCTGCCATTCGTCGCCCAATTCAAAATGCTGCCACGCACGACTACGTGCGCTCCACGGTGTTTGTGGCGCCGTCTTCGGCTTTGATACCGCCCAATAATTTGTACAACGTGGCCAATATCAACACAGCGATTGACGACACGCACACCGCATTTCATTTCATCGCTTGGGGTGATCCGGCGAGCACCCCTGAAACAGCCAAGTGGCGTCAATTCTTGTCTGCGCAAGTGGGGGTGGATGTGGATGCTCAGTTCAATCCCGTCCGTACTTTGGCGAACGACTTCTTGCAAGACCGCCAAGCCATGAAGGCGGGTAACTTCACAGGCATTCCTGGCATACCGAACCAAGACATGGCCATGTGGATCACCATGGGCCCCATTGCCGATCGATCCCATGACCGCCTTGGGGCGAGTGACTTGGCCATTGTGGAATTTCGTCGGCAAATGGTGGAGGCAGTGCAACGTTTTGCAAAAGGAGAGCCGCCCATTGGGGTTGGCCCTCTGCGCATTCCGCAGACCCTGTGTTCTTATCAAGCTGTGATACCCAAAGAGGTGGACTGGCGTGATTACCAAGCCCAACCCGTTTAAACCATCAGGAGACTTACCGTGAATTCAAACCCAGTTCAACGCCGCCGCGTTTTGCAATCTGCCGCTGTCATGGCCCTTGCTGCCAGTGTGGGTCAGCACGCTTTTGCACAGGCGTATCCAAGTCGTTCGATTAAATTCATCGTCCCGTATTCAGCGGGTGGTTTGCCCGACACAGTGGCTCGTATTTTTGCCCAACGTTTGGCAGATCGTTTAGGCCAACCTGTGGTGGTGGACAACAAGCCAGGTGCCAACGGTGTGGTGGCCGCACAGGCCATGGCAGCTTCACCCAAAGATGGCTACACATTTTTGGTGACGGATGGGTCGATGTTTTCCATCAACCCGTCGTTGTACAAAACCATCAGCTATGACTACAAGCGCGATTTTGTGCCGGTGTCTTTGGCTGCGCGTGCGCCACTGTATTTGGCAGTGCATCCCAAGATACCTGTGAACAATCTGCGCGAGTTGATTGCGTTGGCCAAGTCCAAACCCGGCATCTTGACTTACGGTTCATCGGGTATTGGCAGTACGCACCACTTGAGCATGGAAGCGATGAAGGCGGCCTTGACGTTGGACATCACGCACATTCCTTTCAAAGGGACTGGGCAGTCAGTGCCTGCACTGATTGGCGGCCAAGTCGACATGTTGTTTTCGGCGCTGCCTTCCTTGTCAGGTTTTGTCAAAGCAGGGCAGGTGCGTTTGGTGGGCAGCAATGCGGGCAAGCGCTCAAGCCAAGAGCCCAACGTGCCCACCATTGCTGAGGTGATTCCTGGCTTTGACTTCGCGCCCATCATTGGTGTGCTGGCTTCAACCGGAACCCCACAAGCAGCGATTGATCGCATCACTGCAGAAATGGCTTTTGTGGCCAAACAGCCTGAAACGATTCAAATTTTGAGCAATGCAGGCATCGAGGCGGTCGGCGGCAGTGCCAGCGACTATGGGCGCGCCATTGCTGATGAAAATGAGCGCTTGGGCAAGGCGGTTCAAACCGCCGGTATCAAACAACAGGAGTGATGCGTGAGTCGATTGAAACTGAGCTTTGCTTGCTGGAACTATGACCGCACCCGTGCCTTGATGGACGGCACTGTGCCTGTCGATGGCATTGACTTGAATTATTTGAATCTGCCCGTGGAAGAGACGTTCTTTCGCATGGCGCGTTTTCAAGAATTTGATGTCGCAGAAATGTCGTTGTCGTCTTACTGTGTGACGCTGTCTAAGCCAGAGCGCCCCTTTGTTGCCCTGCCTATTTTTCCCTCACGGTTCTTTCGCCACTCGTGCATTTACGTGAACGCCAACAGTGGCATCAACGAGCCCAAGCAGTTGATAGGCAAACGCATTGCCAGCCCTGAATATCAGATGACAGCGCCGGTGTGGATTCGCGGCATCTTGGCCGACCACTATGGCGTGCCTGTCGATGCGCAGCCTTATTTGTTTGGTGGCGAAGAGGAGACGGGCCGCATTGAAAAAATGAAGTTGCAGCTGCCGCCTCATATCCAAGTCAATCCCATTGGCCCCACGCAAACCTTGTCAAAAATGTTGCACGATGGTGAGTTAGATGCGTTGTACACCGCGCGTATGCCTTCGTCATTTTTGAAGGGCGACGGCAAGGTCAAGCGTTTGTTTGAAAACTATGTGGATGTCGAGCGCGCTTACTTTCGCGAGACGGGAATTTTCCCCATCATGCACACCGTGGTGATTCGCCGAGAGGTGTACGAGGCCAACCGTTGGATTGCCCAGTCGTTGACCAAGGCTTTCATCGAAGCTCAGCGCAAAACCTATGAGGACCTTTACGAAACGGCAGCGTTGAAGGCCATGTTGCCTTGGCTGACCGCGCACGTGGAAGATGCACGCCGTGAGTTTGGCGACGATTGGTGGTCATACGGTTTAGAGAAAAACCGCAAAACACTTGAGACGTTCACACGCTACCACCACGAGCAAGGTTTGTCGCCTCGTAAGCTGGAGGTGTCGGAGCTCTTTGCCCCTGAGTCGCTTGAGGCTTTCAAAATCTAACCTCTTTCAGTAGGAGTCTTTATGACCAAGTTTTTCCAACGTATCGCTGTTGCGGTTTTGGGTGTGTGCTGCATGGTCAGCACTGGTTTTGCACAAAATTTTCCGAACAAACCCATTCAAATCATCGTGCCCGTTGCGGCCGGTGGTGGTACTGATTTGTTAGCCCGTACTTTGGGGCAAAAAATCAGTGAATTGTTGGGGCAACCTGTCGTCATTGAAAACAAGTTGGGCGCGGGTGGCAATATTGGTGTGGAGGCGGTCGTCAAGGCCAAACCCGATGGTTACACCTTGCTTCTCTCACCGGGCACCATTGCCACCAATGTGGCGGTGTATCGCAAGTTGCCTTATGACTTGCTGA
>JAIXRH010000114.1 GCA_027485285.1 Comamonadaceae bacterium
AGTGCTGATCAACCAAGTGGCCACCTTGCTCATTTGGGTGTTGTTCATCACCTCTGTGTTGGGTGTTGTGGGCGCACCTTGGCTGGTGTGGGCCATGGCCAGTGGGTTGAAGCAGTCCCCCGAGGGTTTTGACGTGGCCGTGGTGATGACGCGCTTCATGTTTCCCTACATCGCCTTCATGTCGCTGGTGGCCTTGGCTGCGGGTGTTCTGAACACGTGGAAGCGGTTTGCCGTGCCTGCGGCCACACCCGTGCTGTTGAATGTGTCCATGATTACTGCGGCTTGTTGGGGCGGGCCGTGGTTTGGCACCTTGGGCGTGCCGCCTATTTATGCGTTGGCTGTGGGCGTGATGGTGGGCGGTGTGACCCAGCTCAGTGTGCAGCTGTGGGCTTTGCGCCGGTTAGGCCTAATGCCCCGCGTTGGTCTGAGCTGGCACGCTGTGCGTGAGGCTTGGGGCAGCGAAGGCTGCAAACGCATCTTGCAGCTCATGGCACCCGCTTTGTTGGGTGTGAGCGTGGCGCAGATTTCCTTGCTCATCAACACACAAATTGCCTCGCAGCTCATCCCTGGCAGTGTGAGTTGGCTCAGCTATGCCGACCGTTTGATGGAATTCCCCACCGCTTTGTTGGGCGTGGCTTTGGGTGTGGTGCTGATGCCCCAGCTTTCCGCGGCCAAGGCGGCCAACGACACGGCTAAATATTCAGACATGCTCGATTGGGGCTTGCGCTTGGTGTTGCTGCTGGCGCTGCCGTGCGCGCTGGCTTTGCTGATTTTTTCCAAAGCCTTGGTGTCTGTGCTCTACAACTACGGCGCATTCACCGCCCACGATGTGCAGCAAACCACCGTGGCGCTGATGGGCTACGGCGTGGGTTTGCTCGGGCTCGTGGCCATCAAGGTGCTAGCGCCTGGCTACTACGCCAGCCAAAACATACGCACGCCGGTGCGCATCGCGGTGGCGGTGCTGATCATCACGCAGTTGTTAAACGTGGCCTTGGTGCCTTATTTAGCGCATGCGGGCTTGGCCTTGTCGATTGGCTTGGGCGCGTTGGTCAACGCTGTTTGGTTGCTGTGGGGCTTGGTCAAAAACGGCGCCTATGTGATGAGCGCGGGCTGGCTGCGCTTTGTACTGCAAGTGTTGGCCGCGTGTGCGGTGCTGGGTGCTTGGCTGTGGTGGGCGGCCCAACATTGGGACTGGACAGCGCTGCACGCCACGCCATTGTTGCGCGTGGGTTTGATGACGGGGGTGCTGGCTGTGAGTGCGCTGGTGTACTTCGCCACACTCACTGTCACCGGCTTGAAGCTGCGCGCTTTGTTGCGCCGATAACATGCGTCGATAAAACAAAAGGGACTGCGCCATGGATTTCAAACTTGAAGTACCCACCGCTTTGGAATACTTTGCTTCGCTGGTGCAAAGCGACGCGCACTTTCCGCTGCTAGAAGCCGTGGCCAGCTTGGCCCAAGATGAATACCCTGAGCTCGACATACAAGAGGTGTTAGGGCATGTGGATCAGCTGGGCAATCGCTTGAAAAAGCGCTTGCCTGCCGATGCGGGCGCTTTGCAAAAGCTGCGCTTGCTCAACAAGTTTTTCTTTGACGAGCACGGCTTTGGCGGCAACCTCAACAACTACTACGACCCCGACAACAGCTACCTGCACGTCATACTTCGCACGCGCCGAGGCATCCCCATCAGCTTGGCGGTGTTGTGGTTAGAGTTAGCGCAAAGCATAGGTCTGCGTGCGCAAGGTGTGGGCTTCCCCGGCCACTTCTTGGTCAAAGTGCGCTTGCCGCAGCCCAATGAAGGGCAGGTGGTGATTGACCCGTTCACCGGCGAATCGCTGAGCAAAGAAGACCTGTCCGAGCGCTTGGTGCCCTTGCATGCCGACTCGGGCTTGCTGCGCGAAGGCCATGTGTCGGACGAGTTGCTCAAACACTATTTGCGCGCTGCCACGCCGCGTGAAATTGTGGCGCGCATGTTGCGCAATTTAGAAGAGGTCTACACCTCGCACCAAGACCCAGAGCGCTTGATGCTGGTTAAGCAGCGCCTGGCGGTGTTGTTGCCGTCTGTTGACGACCCCGACTGAGTGAGTCATTGCCAAGTTCTGGCGGCTTATGCCACCACCACCGCAGCCCCATCACCCAGCGCAGCAATCACACCAATGGTGTGCACTTGTTCGCCGTGGGCGCGCAGCACTTCGGCACAAGCGTCTGCGTGGGCAGCGTCAATCACCACCACCATGCCAATGCCGTTGTTGAAGGTGCGGTTCATTTCCATGTCGTCAATGCCCGCTGTGCTTTGCAACCAAGCGAACAGCTGGGTTTGTGGCCAGCTGCCTTTTTTCAGGTGAGCAGCCATGCCTTCGGGTAACACGCGTGGGATGTTTTCTAACAAGCCGCCACCCGTGATGTGAGCAAGGGCTTTGATGCCAGAAGCATTTTCCGTATTGGGGAATGCCACCAAGGCTGCCAACACGCTCTTCACGTACAAGCGGGTCGGTGCCATGATGGCTTCTTTGAACGGTTTGCCGTCCAAGGTGGCGGGTGCGTTTGCACCCGCTCGCTCAATGACCTTGCGCACCAGCGAGAAGCCGTTGGAGTGCACGCCCGATGAGGCCAAGCCCAACACCACGTCGCCTGGTGTGACGTTTTGGCCTGTCAAGATTTTGGACTTTTCAACCGCACCCACCGCAAAGCCCGCGAGGTCGTATTCGCCGTCGGGGTACATGCCGGGCATTTCAGCGGTTTCGCCGCCAATCAAGGCGCATCCGGAGAGCTCGCAGCCTTTGGCGATGCCGCCCACCACCGCAGCGGCGGTGTCGATGTGTAGTTTGCCGCAAGCAAAGTAGTCGAGGAAAAACAGGGGCTCAGCGCCTTGCACCAGCACATCGTTCACGCTCATGGCCACCAAGTCAATGCCCACGGTGTCGTGCATTTGCCATTCAAAGGCCAGCTTGAGCTTGGTGCCTACGCCGTCGGTGCCACTCACCAGCACAGGTTCTTTGTAGCGCTTGGGAACTTCAAAAAGCGCACCAAAACCGCCGATGCCAGCCAAAACGCCTTCGCGCATGGTTTTCTTGGCCAAGGGTTTGATGCGTTCGACCAAGGCATCGCCTGCGACGATGTCGACGCCGGCGTCTTTGTAGGAAAGGGGTTTGTTCATAGTGGGGAGGTGCTGGGGCGCTGTCAAGGTGTGCGCCGATAGAATCGAGTGGTCATTTTAAAGCCAACCCCTTCACTCGCTGTATGCAATTCACCCCCGCTCAACAACACGCCTTGGCTTGGACTGTCCTTGCAGCGCTGACCGCGCTGGTTTTGTGGCTGCTGGGCCCTGTGCTCATGCCGTTTGTGGTGGCGGCTGTGTTGGCTTATGTGCTGAGCCCTTTGGTGCGTGGTTTGCAAGGTGTGTGCGGCCGCCGTGTGCCCCGCTTGGTGGCCGTGGTGTTGGTCGAAGTGCTGTTTTTGCTGCTGTTGGTGGCGTTGTTCACCCTGTTGATTCCCATCTTGGCTCACGAGTTGCCGCGCATGCGCGACCAAGTGCCTGTGTTGGTGGAGCGCCTGCAAACTGACATTGCGCCTTGGCTGCAGGCCAAAGGCATTCCTGTCATGTTGGACAGTGCCAGCATCAAAGCCTTTGTGTTGCAAACCTTCAGCCCCTCGTTTGAGGATGGCTTCAAGCAAGCGTTGACATCGCTGCGCATTGGCGGCAGCGTCGCGCTGACCGTGGTGGGTAATTTGGTGCTGATTCCTGTGGTGCTGTTCTATTTGTTGGCCGATTGGCAACGTCTGGTGCGCCATGTCGAAGCGTTGGTCCCCATGCCTGCACGCGCGGCTTACGACAGCTTTGTGTCTGAGTGTGACGCTGTGTTGGGCCAGTACCTGCGTGGGCAGTTGTCGGTCATGGCTTTGCTGGCGGTCTATTACAGCGTGGCGCTGTGGGCGTTTGGCTTAGAGCTGGCGTTCCCCATTGGCGTGTTCACGGGCTTGGCCGTGTTTGTGCCTTATGTGGGTTTTGGCCTGGGGCTGGTGTTGGCGGTGTTGGCGGGCGTGTTGCAGTTTGCGCCCAGCGAAGCCATGCTGATGGTGGCGGTGGTGTATGGTTTGGGCCAACTCATTGAGAGCTTTGTGCTCACGCCGCGTTTGGTAGGCGAACGCATTGGGCTGCACCCGCTGCACGTGATTTTTGCGTTGATGGCCTTTGGCCAGTTGTTTGGTTTTGTGGGTGTGTTGGTGGCCTTGCCTGTCAGCGCCGTGTTGCTGGTGGCCATACGCCGCTTGCGAGCGCATTACCAAGCCAGTGCTTTGTTCCGTGGTGTTTGAGTGCAGATGAAGCAAATCGCCCTCGACATTGGTTTGGCCCCCGGCCCCACACTTCACAACTTCTTCGCAGGCCCCAACCTTGACGCAGTGCAGCACCTGCAGTTGTGGGCAGGCAACGACAAACGCTCGCCCGTGCCCACCTATCTGTGGGGCGAGAGCGGCAGTGGTAAAACCCATTTGCTCCGCGCGGTGCAAGCCGCCTTGCGTGACCACGGCAGTGCCGTGGGTTGGTTGGACGCCACCGTGGCCGAGCCCACAGCGTTTGACGACGCGTGGCGCGTGGTCATCTTGGACGATGTGCACCTCTACACCGCGGTGCAGCAACAAGGGGCATTCAATTGGTTTGTGAACGCCACCACGCCCTGCGACGGTCAACAGCGTTGGGTCTTGGCCGCTGGCAGCGTGCCGCCCAGTGACTTGGTTTTGCGCGATGACTTGCGCAGCCGTTTGGGCTGGGGTCATATTTTTCAATTGCAGGTGCTGAGCGAAACCGAGCGCCGTGCCGTGTTGCGACAACAAGCCGATGAGCGCGGGGTGTTTTTGAGCGACGAAGTGATGGACTTCATGCTCAACCGCTTCAGCCGCGACCTCAGCAGCCTCATTCAACTCCTCGACCAACTCGATGCCTACGCTCTGCAAACGCAACGCGCCATCACCATCCCCTTGATCAAAGCCATGCTGGAAGCCATGTGATGAAACTCACCTTATTTGACCTTGACCATACGTTGTTGCCCATCGACTCCGACCAATCGTGGGGCGCTTTCACGGTCGAGTTAGGGTGGCATGACCGCGATGCCTTCATTCAAAAAAATGACGCGTTTTACGCCCACTACCAAGCGGGCACCTTGGACATTCACGACTACGTGCGCTTTGGCGCCCAGGCATTTTGTCAGCGTGGTCCAGACGAGGCGACCAAGGCCCATGCGCAATTCATGCGCGAGGTGGTGCAGCCCGCCCTTTTGCCGCAGGCGCTGGCGCTGGTAAAAAAGCACCGCGATGCGGGGGAGCACACCCTCATCATCACCGCCACCAACGAGTTTGTGACCCGCCCCATTGCGCAAGCCTTTGGCGTGCATGATTTGATTGCCGTCGAATTGGTGCGTGATGCCCAAGGCTGGTTCACCAATGAAATTTTGGGCGTTCCCAGCCTGCGTGAGGGCAAAGTGCAACGTCTGCAACAATGGCTCATCAGCAAAGGTTTGGACTGGGCCGATGTAGACACCACGTTCTACAGCGATTCCCGCAACGATTTGCCCCTGTTGGAGCGCGTCAACCACCCCGTGGCGACCAACCCCGACGACACACTGCGCGCTGTGGCCTTAGAAAAAGGCTGGCCAATTTTGGAACTGTTCCCAAAACAATGATCAAACAATTCATCAACAAGCTGATGGGCAAAGCACCTGCCAGCACCCTGCCCAGTTTGGGCAAGCGCCAAGTGGTGCCTGCCAAGGTGCACGGCATCAACGTCGACTGGGTGGACGAACGCGCTTTGAACGTGGTGCGCACCCTGCAAGACCGTGGCTTTGAGGCCTACATCGTGGGCGGTGCGGTGCGCGACTTGTTGTTAGGCTTGAAGCCCAAAGACTTTGATGTGGCCACCAACGCCACGCCCGAGCAAGTGAAAGCGGCTTTCCGTCGTGCTTTCATCATTGGACGCCGTTTTCGCATCGTGCACGTGGTGTATGGCCGTGGCCGTGAGCATGAAGTGATTGAGGTGTCCACCTTCCGTGCGCACCTTGACAACACCGAGGCCGAGCAAGTCAAAGGCAATGAACGCAGCAGCAAACTAGAGCTGGCCAACATGAAACACGCCGTTGACGCCAGCGGCCGCGTGCTGCGCGACAACGTGTGGGGCCCGCAAGACCAAGACGCGGCGCGCCGCGACTTCACCATCAACGCCATGTATTACGACCCCGAAACGGGCAACGTGATTGACTACCACGGCGGCATCGCCGACGCGAAGAAAAAAGTCATCCGCATGATTGGCGACCCCGCTTTGCGCTACCGCGAAGACCCTGTGCGCGTGATTCGCGCAGTCCGTTTTGCAGCCAAGCTCTCGGGCTTGGGCTTCAAGATGGAAGCCAAGACGGCCGCGCCACTAAAGAAAGCCGCCAAGCTGCTGGCCGACGTGCCGCAAAGCCGCTTGTTTGACGAAATGCTCAAGCTCTTGCAAACCGGCCACGCGCTGGCCAGCATTGAGCAGCTCAAGCTGCAAGGCTTGGCCAAAGGCATTTACCCGTTGCTCGACATCGTGGTGGCGCGTTCAGACGAGCAGTTTGTCACCACCGCACTCAACGACACCGACCGTCGCGTGGGCGAGGACAAGCCCGTGGCCCCCAGTTTTTTGCTGGCCTGTGTGTTGTGGTCTGACGTGCGCGAAACCTGGGCGCAGCGCAGCGCCAAGCAGCCATCGTTTCCTGCGCTGCAAGACGCGATTGACGAAGTGTTTGACTCTCGCATCGGCGATGTGTCGGGTCGCGGCAAGCTCGGCGCAGACATGCGCGAAATTTGGATGATGCAACCACGTTTTGAAAAGCGCACGGGCAGCGGCCCGTGGACCTTGGTGGACCAAGCACGCTTTCGGGCTGGCTTTGACTTCATGCGCTTGCGCGCCGATGTGGGCGAGGTGGACGAAGGTTTGTCAGACTGGTGGCAAGAGTTCAGCATGGCCAGCGACAGCGAGCGTGAAGACCTGTTGCTGCAAGTGCGTCAAGAGCAGCAACAACAAAAAGCCCAACGCGCACCCCGCGCACATGCGGTGCGCCGTGCCCCCAAGGCCGAGGCGCAAGACCCACGTTTCAGAGACGTCGAGCCTGATGGCGTTGACGTGGGAGAAGACGACGGCACATCCCCCGTCAAAAAACGCCGCCGTCGCCGCCGCAAGCCCACGGGCGAAGCGGGTGGTACCCCCGCCGCCGAATGAACCTAGGCCAGGCCATGTCAGTTTCCCCCGTCATGGCGTGCGTGGCTCTGGGCGCCAATTTGGGCCTTGCGGTGGCCACCGTGCAGCAAGCTTTGCGTGATGTGGCGAGTTTGCCCACGACACATCTGGTCAAGGCTTCATCGCTCTATAGCAGTGCGCCGTATCAAGCGCAAGGACCAGACTTCATCAATGCTGTGGTTTTGGTGCAAACACAGCTCAGCCCGCTTGCATTGCTGCATGCTTTGCAAGCCTTAGAGCAGCAAAGTGGCCGAGAGCGTCCCTATGTCAACGCCCCGCGAACGCTCGACCTGGATGTGATTTTTTACGGCGATGTTGTTTTGGAAACACGAGAGCTGACTCTGCCGCATCCCCGGTGGCAGTCGCGTGCGTTTGTGTTGCTGCCTTTGGCGGAGGTGTGGCCAGCGCGGGTCAGTGCTGCACAACTGGCGGCGGTGCAAGACCAAGTGGTTGAAAGACTGCCTTATTCGGACAGTTTTCGCGCCTCTTCGATTTGATATTCAAAGTAGCGCTGAAAGCTGAACACGATGCTGGACATCAGCACCGTGGTGCCGATCAGCAGCGCCATGGCAATCGCGCCGATGGTCAGCCAATTGGTTTGGCCAGCCGGTGCGTCGATGTTTTGAGTGCTGTTGAAGCGTGCGTTCCATGCTTCAGGCGTCATCAGGCCATACACGATGGCATTCAAAGCACAGGCTGCAAAGGTGAAGCCCGCAATCGGAATGAGCCACCAGCTCGCCACATCGTCTAGGCCGTATTGCTGAACCCGTTCGATGCCATAAATGCCCAGCGCGGTGGGGATGGGCAGCAGCCAAGCCAGCGTGTCCCACAGGCCAAACAGGTAAAAACGGTGCAGGCCAAAAGGCCCACCCAAGAAGGCCAGCCAAGCGGCGATGGTTTTGTTTTTCATGAACAGAGTGTAAAGCGCTATACTGGCAGGCTTTTCAGCGTGTCGCAGGCCGGGTGGCTTAGCGCGTGTCTCAAACGTTGAAAAAATTTCCACCCGAAGGATTCATCATGGTCGTCATCCGACTTTCACGCGGCGGTTCCAAAGCCCGTCCGTTTTTTAACATTGTTGTTGCCGACAAACGCGATCGTCGCGACGGCCGCTTCATCGAGCGCATTGGTTTTTACAACCCAATCGCCAAAGGCCAAGCGGAAAGCTTGCGCGTTGCGCATGACCGTTTGACGCATTGGACCAGCGTGGGCGCACAGTGTTCGCCAACCGTGGTCCGTTTGATCAAGCAAGCTGCTGCCAAGGTCGCTGCTTAATTGAACGCAAGCATGGTAATGATGCTGAGCCTTGAGTCTGCAGAACTTCCTGCGGACGCCATCGAGGTAGGGCGCATTGCTGATGCTTGGGGCATCAAAGGCTGGTTCAAGGTCTTGCCTCACAGCGCTTCTCCGGAAGCGCTTTTTTCTTCCAAGCGTTGGTTTTTACAACCCTCGGAAAGAGGTGCCAAAACATTTGCAGGCACCGTGCTTCT
The DNA here is from genome assembly GCA_027485285.1 of Comamonadaceae bacterium. GTDB lineage: Bacteria > Pseudomonadota > Gammaproteobacteria > Burkholderiales > Burkholderiaceae_C > Limnohabitans. The sequence continues at coordinate 8,743 of JAIXRH010000114.1, forward strand.
GAAAATCATCGAAGCCAAAGAACATTCTGACTCTGTGGTGGCCACGGCCCAAGAGGTGGCCGACCGCAACACAGCAGAGCTGCTCAAAGGTGCGCGTATTTTTGTGTCTCGTGCCAGCTTCCCCACTCCCGCGACAGACGAGTACTACTGGGTCGACCTGATTGGCCTGGACGTGGTCAACCGCGAAGGCGTGGCACTTGGCGCTGTGCGCGAGTTGCTGCACACAGGCCCACAAACTGTGTTAGTACTTGCTTACGAGCTAGAGGGCAAGGCCTTGGAGCGCATGATTCCGTTTGTGTCTGCCTACATCGACACCGTCGATTTGGCCGGACGCCGCATCACCGCCGACTGGCAGCCTGATTACTGATCGATCAGCCCAAGGCCATCGCCATGCGCTTTGACATCATCACCCTGTTCCCTGAGCTGTTTGAGCCGTTTTTAAAAATCGGCATCACGCGACGCGCCTTTGAGGCGGGGTTGGTCGACGTACGCTTGTGGAACCCCCGCGACTACGCCGAGGGCAATTACCGCCGTGTGGATGACCGCCCCTTTGGTGGAGGTCCCGGCATGGTGATGATGCCCGAGCCTTTGGCGGCTTGCCTAAGCGCCATTCGTGCCGACCGCGGACAAGGCCGCGATGCGGCCCCTTTGGTGCTGTTCTCACCCATTGGCGAGACGCTGCGTCATGCGGCCGTGCAGCGCTGGTCGGACAGCCCAGGCGCGGTGCTGCTTTGTGGCCGCTACGAAGGTGTGGATCAGCGCTCCATCGACACCCATGTGGATGTGCAGATGAGCGTGGGTGACTTTGTGTTGTCGGGCGGCGAATTGGCCGCCATGATCTTGTTGGATGCCGTGGCGCGTTTGCAGCCCGGCGTG
>JAIXRH010000025.1 GCA_027485285.1 Comamonadaceae bacterium
CATGCGCTGCACCAATGTGCTGGATGTGAATATCACGTTGCTGCGACAGCAAGGCCACAGCGTCAAACAATGTGCGCGGTGATTTTTCCTCGCGCAGATGCCCCACCATCACAGCCCGCAAGCAGCGCCTTGTTTTAGGCAGCGTCACGCGTGGTGTCGTTGACTGAAGAACAACTGCAGATTTAGATCTCAAGTGCGCAGGTAACTCATCCAGTCCGAGTTGCTGCAAAACGATCAAACGGTGAGCAAACTCTAACGACTGTTGGGCCTGCGGATCTTGTTGGATGTCACGGTACAAGTCCGTGCCAGTGAGCACCACGACCAATCCCTTGTCACCGTGCAATGCATGCCATGCGGCAATCGACGAAAAACTTCGACGCGCATGCAAAGCTATCAACACATCGCCTGATTTTGAACTGTCCCATTCGCTGACAATTCGAACCCGAAAATGCGTTTTCAATAGTTGACCATAGCGTTTGGCTGTTTGCCAATTGCCGTTGTTCGCGCTGGCTAGGGCGGGACTTACAATGACAACCGTTTTTTTGACTGAATGATCGCTTAGCGTTTCAGTTTGTAGAAACTTTTTTTGAAGTTCCTTTGTCTTTGGAGCTTGGTTCATAAGTAGTGTTCAAGGATAACCAAAAGGACAAATAAACCGATGCGTCAAGTCAATACCCTGACACTGTCAAAGGCTCTTCAACAACTTCGTCAACAGACGCTCATCGCTTTTGAATGCTATTTGAGTGCAGACAAACTCTCCATTCCCTTAAAAACTGGCATGAATCTGCCCGTCTGGGAACTGGGCCACCTGGTATGGTTTCAAGAATATTGGATTGCTCGAAATCCAGAACGCTCGCAGGGACTCGCCAGCAGTGGGTCACAACAACGCAAGCCGTCGCTTCTCAAAGAAGCTGATGCGTGGTTTGACAGCGCCAAGGTTCCTCACTCGACACGCTGGGCATTGACACTTTTGACGCCCCAAAATTGCATCCAATACGCAGAGCAAACTTTGGCTCAAACACTGGCGCACTTAAACAACGAAACCGACCACAGTCCCGCCCTTTATTTCTATTGGCTGGTTCTGCAACATGAAGCGATGCACCTTGAGGCTAGCGCCTACATGGCGCAGTCACTTGGGATGCCCTTTCAAGCACATTGGAATCAACCCACAGCAATGCCTGCCTCCAAAGCTCTGAACGACCCAAAGCAAAAGAATGTGCAACAAACGGCTCGGGTGTCATCGCAAAACTGGCGCCTCGGTTCAAAGGACCTCTCTTCCAACGCGCTGAATGAAGACTTATCTTTTTGCTTTGACAACGAACTTGGTGAAAAAACTTGTGAACTTTTAGATTTTGAAATTTCCCTAAAGCCTGTGACCTGGGCACAGTATTTGGAATTTGTAAAAGCGACGGGCTACCCCCTACCAAATTACATTCGACAATCGCCCACGGGTTTTGACACTGAGATCTTTGGGTGTTGGGTGCCTTTAAATTGGGATGCACCAGCAGTTCATGTGTCTTGGATCGATGCCCAGTCTTATTGCGCTTGGGCAAAATGCCGATTACCGACAGAGGCTGAGTGGGATTGCGCAGCTAAAACATTGACGGATTTTGAATGGGGAGAAGTTTGGGAATGGACGCAAGACGCATTTGAACCCTACAACGGCTTTGTCCCGCACCCCTATACCGAGTACTCAGTCCCTTGGTTCGGCACACACAAAGTTCTCAGGGGGGCCTCGCACATGACGCACTCAGTCGTACGGAGTGTCAATTATCGGAATTTCTTTACACCTGATCGCAACGATATATATGCAGGGTTTAGGATTTGCACACTTTAAATTCAAAGAAGTTAAATAAGCTTGGTCCTAGCTGGCCCAAAATAAAGCGTAGTGCGATTTGCTGTCAGTCCAGTGCTGGACGTTTGTAAAGCCCGACTTCAGCAGCAGATCTGAAAAATTTTGGATAGGCCATTTGTATGAGTTTTCAGTATGAATCGTCTCGTCTTTTTTAAATAGCCGTTGATGTCCATGGAAGTTCACCGCTAGATCTCGCTTGGCGTTCAAGTGCATTTCAACGCGCGACTCTTGTGCATTAAAACGCGCGCAGTGTTGCCAATCTTGCAAGTCAAAATCTGAACCCAATAGGCTGTTCAAACGTCTGAGCACATTCAAATTAAATGCAGCCGTGACGCCCAACGCATCGGCATAAGCCCGCTCTAGTGTGTTTGGGTCTTTCACCAAATCAATGCCAATGATGAGACCTGAACCAGGCTGACCTGCTTTACAGAGATTCGCTAATCTTTGTAAAAAATAAAACGCCTCCGTCGAATTAAAGTTTCCCAAACTAGAGCCAAGATATAAGGCAAGCAATGGCTGTTCTGCTATTAGCTCTTTTAGCTTGCCTGGAAATGTCAGCGAACTTGAAAAATCCACCCCTAAACCGATGACACGCACTTCAGAGTACTTGGCCTGCAGATCTTTTAAATTATTCGAGAGATAGTCAGTTGAAATATCGACCGCAACATAGTTTGCTGGCATGGTGTGTTTAAACAATCTGACAGCTTTTTGGCAATTGCCAGCGCCCAGGTCAATCCACGTTGCTTGCTTGGGGAATTGCGCATGAATTTCGCTTGCTTGATCAACAAAAATTTCCGACTCGGCACGCGTTGGGTAGTACTCAGGCAGCAAGGTGATCGCGTCAAACAACACAGACCCCAACTCATCATAAAAATACTTGGGGGACAAGGTCGCCTGACGACACAGTAAACCTTGGATCAGTTCTTGAATATCTGCATCCTTGTTTTCTTGATGAATGTCGAAAAATAAGGGGTGTTTTACTTGCATCAACTTCTCATTGAAATTTAGGTTGTGTGGTCACCATGAATCGACTTGTGAATCAACGATTCATCCCTCGCCTGAGACCAAAACTCAGCGCATCCACACACGCCACCATCAGCAACATGGCCGCCAAAATGGTGGCGGTCTTGTTCATTTGGAACAGGCCCATGTGGAAGGACAGCAGCTGCCCCAAACCACCCGCGCCCACCACGCCCAGCACTGCGGCGGCGCGGATGTTGTTTTCCCAGCGGTACAGCGTGTAGCTCATCAACTGCGGCAAGACCTGCGGCAAGGTGGCATAAAAGAAAACGCGCAGCGGACCCACACCTTGGATGCGCAAGGCATCACTGGGGCCGGTGGGCACGTTCTCAATGGCCTCGGCAAACAAGCGACCCAGCACGCCACTGGTATGCAGCGCCAACGCCAGCGTACCCGCCATGGGACCTAGCCCAGCCGAGATCAACAACAAGGCCGCCCACACCAGTTCAGGAATGGCGCGCAGGGCATTCAACAACCAACGGGTGGGGCTGCGCAGCCAGGCCGCATCTTGGCTTGACATGCGGCTGGCGGGCACGGCCAGCGCCAAGCCCAGCACCGCCGCAATGGCGGTGCCCAGCGCCGACATGGCCAGCGTCTCCCAAGTGGCCCAGGCCAATTTGTTCACAAACACAGCCGACAAATCGGGCGGGAAAAATTCGGCCACAAAGCGGCCCATGCTGCGCGCCGCTTCCATGGATGCAAAGGCGGCCCAATCGAGATCCAGCGACACAAAGCTGGCCACCACCAACACCAGCAGAGCGGCGGTGAACCAGCAAGCGCGGCAGCGGGCGTTGAACAACGGCGGCGGCAGTTTCCAGGGCGGGTTGGCCGCTTCCTGCGCAAACAGTCGGCTCAAGGGGCTCACTGGGGCAGCGTCGAGTTTCGAGTTGGGCGTCATGCCAAGGCCTTTCGCAACCAAGCGCTCAGGCGATCGGCCAAGGCCACCAAGGCAATGAACACCAAGAGCAAAGTGGCCACTTCACCGCCATTGAACATCTTCATCGAGTTGTCCAGTTGTTGCCCCAAACCACCTGCGCCCACAAAGCCCAGCACCACAGAAGAGCGAATGGCACATTCCCAGCGGTACACGGTGTAGGACGCGAGCTCGGCCGCGTGGCTGGGCAGCAAGGCATACACAAAGGCTTGCAGACGGCCACTGCCGTTGCGCATCAGGGTTTGGGTGGCGTGGCTTTCACCACTTTCCAAAATTTCAGCGTACACCTTGCCCAGCATGCCACCGTAGGTCAGAGCGATGGCCAGCACGCCCGCAGTAGGCCCCAAGCCGACCACACGCACAAACACCAATGCCCAAATCAATTCAGGAATGCTGCGCAGCACAATCAAAGTGGCCCGCACGCACCAGCGCAGCACGGCTGGCCAGCGGTCCATGCGGCCCGACAAGGCCGAGAGCGACAAGACCCGCGTGGCCAACAAACTCAAAGGCACGGCCAGCACCAGCGCCAACGTGACGCCTGCTGTCGCCATGGCCACGGTGCGCCAGGTTTCGCGCACGACCATGTGCATGAATTCAGCGTTGTCAACCAGCGGCCAAAAGCTGCGCAAAAAGTTGGCCGTGACTTTGCGGTTCTCGGGCTCCCAGAGCACCCACAAACGAAATTCTGTGGCCACACCCAAGGGCCACAAGAGCACCAGCGCCAGGCTGAGCCAAAACACACGCGCGGCAAAAGCCGGATCGCGCGCGGGTGCTTGCCTGTTCGGTCGCACAGGCGGCAAGCCCGAGGAAACGGTTTCAAACGAATGGGGGGCAGCAACAGACATGTGCGGAGCGAGTGGCTTGAAAAACCTGACCGCGTCAGCGGCAGTGCATCACCACAGGCGCGGGCGCTTCGGGTGTGGCCACTTGCAGGGCCTCGCTGCGCAACTCGTGTTCGTACTGGTCATACAAGTGCGCCAGACGCTCGGGGCTGACTTGTGCGGCGGGCAAATCAAAAACAAGCTGCCCGTCTCGCAGACCGATGATGCGTGGGAAGTGCGCCAGCGCCATGTCCACTTGGTGCAGCGTGGCCACCAGCGTGACCTGCCTTTCACGCGCCAGACCGACAAGCGCGGACATGGCCATGCGGGCACGCATCGGGTCGAGCGCTGACAAAGGCTCGTCGATCAGCCACAGGCTGGCCGGGGTCAACAGGGCGCGGGCCAGGCCCACGCGCTGGCGCTCGCCGCCCGACAAACGGTCAACGCGTTCAAACAATTTGTCGCCCAAGTCAAAGTGCACCAGCGCGGCGTAAGCGGCCGGAATGTCAGCTGGGTAAAACAGCGAGCGCAAACTGGCCCACAAACCCATGGCGGGCAAACGCCCGGCCAACACCGAGGTCACCACGCGTTGGCGCGGCGGCAAGGGCGGCACCTGCGGGGCCAAAAACAACTGACCGCGCAAACGGCGCAAAGCCCGTGCGGGCAAGGTCCAAGGGTTCACACCGGCCAGCTGCAGTTGGCCTTGTGTGGGCGGCTGTGCGCAAGCCAGCACCTGCAGCAAGCTTGTCTTGCCTGCGCCCGAAGGACCAATGATGGCCACCTGTTCGCCAGCGACAAGCTGCAAATTCAATGTACGCAAGGCCGCAGGTGCGCACGAGAGCGCTGCCGGATGACGCGCTTCGAGACTGTGCAGGCTGATGTTCAAACCTGTCGACTCTGTTGCTTCAAAGCAAGCCTAAATTTCGAGCGGCTGCTTCTAATTCCTTGTAGTTCTCAGGCTTGGTTTCAATGTAGCGCGTCGCGCGGTTCAAGCGCAAAATTTCAGCATGCTCAGGATTGGCAGGGTTGAGGGCCAGCAGCGCTGCTTTGATCTTTTCTTGCAATGCAACCGGCATATCGGCGTGGACTGACCAGTTGTAATTGAAGTACGTGGGCGTCGTGAAGAAAACGTTGACATCTTTTGTGTCGACCTTGTTTTCCGTCACGAACTTTTTCCAAACGGTGATGTCCAGCGCGGCTGCGTCGACCTTGCCGCTGACCACCGAGGCGATGGTCGCGTCGTGTGCGCCGCTGTAGGCGATGCGTTTGAAGTCTTTTTCAGGATTGATTCCAGCTTGCACCAGAACACCCCTAGGCATCGCGTGACCGGAAGTGCTGCTCTGCGAGCCAAACGAGACTTGCTTGCCTTTCATGTCGTTCAATGTTTTGATGCCTGAATCGGTCTTGGCAATGAACACCGACTGGAATTTGGTGTCCTCTTCGCGCTGCGCCAAAGGCACGACCTTGCCGCCTGAACGAAGCTTGGCTTGAACGTAAGTGAAACCGCCAAACCAAACC
>JAIXRH010000103.1 GCA_027485285.1 Comamonadaceae bacterium
CTGGCAAACCTTGTGGCACGCGCCTGCTTGGAAGCCAGTGCGCTGGGGCATGGTGGCCTTGGTTGGCCTGCAAGTGCTGGGGCTCAATGCCTTGGCATGGCAAGAAAGCCGCGCCCTGAACGCGCAACAAGCCTCGCTGCAAAACATCTTAAAAGCCACCTTCCCGTCGGTCACCTTGGTCATCGACGCACCGCTGCAAATGCAACGCGAGGTGGACGCATTGCAACAAAAATCGGGCATGGCTTCCAGCGCTGACCTTGAGCCTTTGCTCGCCGCCCTGGCAGGCATGCTGCCTGCTGGACAAACACCTCAACAACTTCATTACGCCAACCAAGCGCTGCGCGTGCAAGGTGTGACGCTTGACAGCGACGCCTCCAGCGTGACGCGCCTTCAAGCGCAAGGCCTGAACCTGCGCCAAGACGGCAACGACACCTGGGTGTTGCAAGCGGAGGGTGCGAAATGAAAGCGCTGAACGCACTTCGTGCGCAGACACAAGCCCGATGGCAAGCCCTGAGTCCACGCGAACAGCGTGGTCTGTCGGTGCTCGGTGCATTGGCTGGCGTGGTGTTTTTTTGGTCGTTCGCCATCGCGCCATCACTCAACACCTTGCGCGACAGCGACAACCGCCGTGCCCACATTGGCCAGCAGCAAGCAAAGATGTTGGCCTTGCAAACGCAGGCTCAATCATTGCAAACGCGCACACCGCTTTCGCGTGACGAAGCGTTGCGCAGTTTGCAAAGCCTGAGTGCAGGCACCGCCATTCAGCTCAATGTGCAGGGCGACCGTGTGTCGGTGCAACTCAAAGCCGTGCCTGCGCCCCTCTTGGCCAACTGGCTGACCCAAGCAAGGGCCCAAGCGCAAGCACTGCCTGTGGAGGCGCACTTGACGCGCAGCAACACCACAGCGGCAAGCAACTCAAACAACGCGACGGTCACATGGGACGGCAGCCTGGTGCTGAGCCTGCCCAACCGAAGCGCGGCGCGTTAAACCAGACGCCTCACTCGCATGCAACGCCGCCTCAGCGCCTCCCCAAACACCAGCTCCCGTTGGGCATGGATGGGCGCGGTTTTGGGGCTGGCTCTGGCCTTCATCACCCAAGCCCCTGCGCATTGGCTGACACGCGCCATCGAGCAAGTCAGCGGCGAACGCGTGCTGCTGCCTGATGCACAAGGCACGGTGTGGAACGGTTCGGCGCAGTGGGTGCTCAACGAAGGCCCGCTCAACACCGCGGTGTCGGCCAACTTGGCCAGGCCCTCCAACACCACCGCACTGCCCACGCGCGTGACGTGGCAGCTTGGCCCTCGCTTGGATTTGGCCAATCTGCGCCTCTCGTTCAGCGCAACCCTGGCGTCAGCCTGCTGCACACCGCAACCGGTGCATGTGGATGTGTCGCCCCTGTGGCATGGCGTGCATGTGCAGGTGAGCAACCACACCTCTCGCTGGCCTGCCAGCTGGCTGGTGGGCTTGGGCGCGCCGTGGAACACCATTCAACCCGAAGGCCGCATGCAGCTGCAAACCACCCAGCTGCAATGGACGCACCAAGCGGGCAAAGCGCAACTTCAGGGCCTGGCTGAACTGCAAATGCAGCAGCTGTCCACCCGCCTATCCACCTTGCGCCCCTTGGGCACCTACCGCGTGCGTGTGCAAGGCGGCGACGCCATGGCCATCACACTGGACACGCTGGAAGGCAGCTTGCTGCTGCAAGGCACAGGCGAACTACAAAATGGGCGCGTGCGATTCAGTGGCGAAGCCACTGCTGCGCCTGACGCAGAAGCAGCGCTCTCTAACTTACTCAACATCCTTGGCCAACGCCAAGGTGCCAAGTCGATTTTGAAAATGGGTTAACGCATATGGCCAAGCAACGCACTTATTTCCACCCCTCTGCTTCTACGCTAGCGCTTGCGCTGGGCTTGAGCTTGGCACCTGTCGTGTTGGGCTTGTCGCACACACACGCAGCGCCACCTGCCAAAAAAGCACCGGCCGCGCAGCCCATCACGCTGAACTTTGTGAATGCCGAGATCGAGTCGGTGGCCCGCACCTTGGCCACGCTGTCGAACCGCAACTTGGTGGTCGACCCGCGTGTCAAAGGCACCATCAACCTCAGCACCGAACTTCCCGTGTCAGCCAACGAGGCTTGGAACCAATTCTTGGCGGCTTTGCGCTTGCAAGGCTTTGCCATGGTCGAGACCCAAGGCCTCTACAAAATCGTGCCCGAAGCCGACGCCAAGCTGCAAGGCGGCAATGTGCAAGAGATTCAAAAAACCGAGGCCGTCTCAGGCAGCGGCCAAATCGTCACCCACATCTTCAAGCTCAACTTCGAGCAGGCCAACAACTTGCTGCCCGTGCTGCGCCCGCTCATCAGCCCCAACAACACCATCAACGTCAACCCTGGCAACAACTCGATCATCATCACCGACTACGCCGACAACTTGCAGCGCATGGCCCGCATCATTGCCACGCTGGATGTGTCCAACGCCAGCGATGTGGAAGTGATTTCACTCAAACACGCGATTGCGGTGGACTTGGCACCTCTGGTGTTGCGCTTGGTGGAGTCGGGCAACGCCAACAACGTCGCAGCCACGCCTGGCCAAACGGGTGCGGAATACAAAACCACCCTGCTGGCGGAGGCGCGCAGCAACAGCCTCATCGTGCGGGCGGCCAACCCCGCACGCGTGGCCTTGGTCAAGTCATTGGTGGCCAAGCTCGATCAGCCCAGCGGCGTCAGCGCCAGCGGCAACATCCATGTGGTGTATTTGAAAAATGCCGATGCCACCAAACTCGCCACCACCTTGCGCGCGGCCGTGAGCGGGCAAGCTGCAGCCAATGCGGGCAGCGCAGCGGCCCCAGGCTCTGGCATGCCCCCCACGGGCAACAACCCAACATTGCCGATGGCGTCAGGCAGCAACTTAGGGGCAACGGCCAGCTCTGCGGGCTCGGCCACTGGCGGCCAGATTCAAGCGGACACAGCCACCAACTCGCTCATCATCACCGCCCCCGAGCCGCAATACCGCCAACTTCGCGCCGTCATTGACATGCTCGACCAACGCCGCGCGCAGGTGATGGTGGAGAGTTTGATTGTTGAAGTGAATGCGGACAAAGCGGTTCAAATTGGCTTTCAGCTGCAAGGCGCCTTGGGCAACAACGGTGTGATCGGAACCAACTTCGGGGCGGTTGGAAACATCATTGGTTTATCCCAAGGGGGAACCACGGCACTGGGCACAGGAATTTCTAGCGGCTTGAACATTGCAAGCGTCAGAAAAGTGAACGGGGAAAATGTGCTCGGTGGACTGGCGAATTTTTTAGAAACGAATGCCGACGGAAACATTCTCTCCACGCCAACCCTGATGACCATCGACAACGAAGAAGCAAAAATCATCGTTGGCCAAAACGTGCCTTTCACCACGGGCTCTTACAGCAACACCAATACAAACTCTTCGACGGTCAGCCCATTTCAAACATTTGAACGAAAAGATGTGGGACTGACTTTGAAAGTCAAACCACAGATCAGCGAAACTGGCACGGTAAAGCTCACCGTATTTCAAGAGGTTTCCAACGTTGTTCAATCAGCCGACGCCAAAGCTTCCGTTTCAGACAAAGTGCTCAGCAGCATTGTGAACAAACGATCCATTGAATCCAATGTTTTGGTCGAAGACGGTGGGATCGTGATCTTGGGTGGATTGCTTTCCGACGACTATTCGAACGGGAAAAGTCAAATTCCTCTGCTGGGCGACATTCCATTTTTAGGGACGCTGTTTAGGAATGAAGCGAGAGGTCGCAAAAAAACCAATTTAATGATTTTCTTACGCCCAGTCGTTCTTCGCGATGCAGATTCAACCGGTGAGTTTTCTGTCAACCGTTATCAACAAATGATTGGGAAACAACTCAAATCCCAACCTGAATTCAACCCAGCGCTCAATGTTGGCGGCACACCTTTATTGCCTTCTATGCCAATGCCGAAGTCTAAAGACAGCGACAAGGCAGGCACGGACGTACCGCCCGCTGTGATCAAGATCGAACGCTAGGCGAAGTCACCCATGCGCCGCCCCCTGCCCTACGCCTTTGCCCGCACCCACCAGCTGTTGCTGGAGGACGATGACCGCACGCTCACGCTGTGGCACAGCGACGCGCCCGACCTGAGCGCGTGGAGCGAAGTCACACGTCGCCATGGGGTGCAGTCGTTTGAATACACCGACAAAGCCACGCTGGCCAAACGCATCAGCGAAGCCTACGCCCAAGCCGACAGCAACGCGGCAGCGGTGGTGAATGAGGTGGAGAGTGACGCCGACCTCACCCGCATGATGCAAGAGCTGCCCGCGGTGGAAGACTTGCTCGAAGCCGCCGACGACGCGCCCATCATCCGCATGCTCAACGCGCTGCTGACGCAAGCGGCACGCGATGGCGCGAGCGACATTCACATCGAGCCTTACGAGCGCCACAGCAGCGTGCGCTTTCGGGTGGACGGCACGCTGCGCGAAGTGGTGCAACCCAACCGCGCTTTGCATGCCGCGTTGATCTCTCGCCTGAAGATCATGGCCGAGTTGGACATTGCCGAAAAGCGTTTGCCGCAAGACGGCCGCATTTCACTGCGCCTCGGCCAACGGGCCATTGACGTGCGTGTGTCCACGCTGCCCAGCGCCCACGGCGAGCGTGCGGTGTTGCGCTTGCTCGACAAAACCGAGAGCAAGCTCACCCTGCAAGCGGTGGGCATGGAAGGCGACACGCTGCAACGGTTCGAGAGCTTGGTCAAGCAGCCGCACGGCATCATCTTGGTCACTGGCCCCACGGGTTCGGGCAAAACCACCACGCTGTACGCCGCGTTGCAAGGGCTGGACGCCACGCGCAACAACATCATGACGGTGGAAGACCCGATTGAATACGAGCTCGCGGGCGTGGGCCAAACGCAGGTGAACCCCAAGATTGATTTGGACTTTGCCAAAGCCCTGCGTGCCATCCTGCGCCAAGACCCAGACATCATCATGATTGGTGAGATTCGCGATTACGAGACCGCGCAAATCGCCATTCAAGCCTCCCTCACCGGCCACTTGGTGTTGGCCACGCTGCACACCAACGATGCGGCCAGCGCCATCACCCGATTGACCGACATGGGTGTGGAGCCCTTTTTGCTCAGCTCCTCTTTGCTGGGCGTATTGGCACAGCGCCTGCTGCGCAAGACGTGTACGCATTGCGCTGGCAAGGGCTGCGAGGTGTGCGGCCAAAGCGGCTACCAAGGCCGCACCGGCATTTTTGAACTGCTCACCACCAACGACGACATCCGCGCCCTCATCCACAACCAAGCCAGCGAAGCGCAGCTGCGCGAGGCGGCCTTGCGCAACGGCATGGCGCTGATGCGTGACGATGGTGAACGCTTGGTGCGCCAAGGCATCTCCACCCGAGAAGAGCTGATTCGCGTGACCCGCGATTGACGCTCTGCGACTGAGCCACATCCCCCATGCCCGCCTACTCGTTTGAAGCCCTAGACGCCCAAGGCCAAACGCGCCGTGGCGTGTTGGAGGCCGACACCGCGCGTACCGCACGCAGCCAGTTGCGCGCACAAGATTTGGTGCCGCTCAAAGTCGAGCCCGTGCAACGCGCCAGCAGCGGTTTGAACACCGTCATTTGGGAAAGCAAAGTGTTTGGCACCACCGCCTTGGCGGTGTGGACGCGTCAGCTCTCAGGCCTCGTGAACGCGGGCTTGCCTTTGGAGCGTGCGTTAGCCGCCTTGAGCGACGAAGCCGAATCACCCCGCCAGCGCGACTTGGTCTCGGCCCTGCGCACCGAGGTGAACGCAGGCGCACCCTTTGCCAAAGCGCTGAGCCAACACCCCCGCGAGTTCAGCGCCATCTTCACCGCGGTGATTGGGGCGGGCGAGCAAAGCGGCCATCTAGGCCTGGTGCTGGAGCGCTTGGCCGATGATTTGCAAGAGCAGCAAAACTTGCGCGCCAAGCTCTTGGCCGCAGGGCTTTACCCCGCCATTGTGTGTGGGGTGGCGTTGGCCATCGTGTTGTTTTTGCTGGCCTATGTGGTGCCCCAAGTCGCGCAGGTGTTTGGCAGCAACCAGCAACAACTCCCCGCACTCACCAGCTTCATGCTGGCTTTGAGCAGCTTTGTACAAAACTTTTGGCTCTGGGGTGTGCTGCTGATTGCCGCCATGGCGGCGGGGGGCCATGTGGCTTTGAAAAACGCTGACGTCCGTGAGCGCTTCGATGCCGCCTGGCTGCAACTGCCACTGGTGGGCCGACTCACGCGTGGTTACAACGCGGCTCGTTTTGCCAGCACCTTGGCCATGCTTGCCACCGCAGGTGTGCCGATTTTGAAAGCCCTGCAAGCCGCCGCCGACACCCTGAGCAACGCCGCGCTCAAGCGCGATGCACAAGACGCACTGGTGCTGGTGCGTGAAGGTGCCCCCCTGGCTTTGGCACTGGCACAACACAAACGCTTTCCGCGCTTGCTGGTCATGTTCTCGCGCTTGGGCGAGCAAACGGGCACACTGCCCACCATGCTGCAACGCGCCGCTGCGCAGCTGAGTGAAGAGGTGCAACGCCGCGCTTTGCAACTGGCCACCATTCTGGAGCCCTTGCTGATCGTCGCCATGGGCGGGATGGTCATGCTCATCGTGTTGGCGGTGATGCTGCCCATCATTCAACTCAACCAGTGGGTGAAGTAAATCATGGGTGTTTCTTTAGAAGGCAAGCTCGTGGTGGCCATTTCGTCACGCGCCCTGTTCGACTTCGAAGAAGAAAACCAAGTTTTCGAACAAGGCGACGACCGTGCGTACATGAATTTGCAACTCGACCGACTTGAAACGCCGGCCAAACCTGGCGTGGCTTTTTCCTTGGTGCAAAAGCTGCTGGCCTTCAACACCGCTGAGACGCAGCGCGTGGAGGTGGTCATCCTCTCGCGCAACGACCCGGTGAGTGGCTTGCGGGTGATGAAGTCAGCCGCCCATTACGCGCTGCCCATCATCCGTTGCACCTTCACGCGCGGCGAATCGCCTTGGCGCTATTTGCGCCCGCTGAATGCCAACTTATTTTTGTCGACGCATTTGTCGGATGTGCGCTCTGCGCTGGATGCTGGCGTGCCGGCCGCGCAGGTGTACCCGCACTCGGCCCATGCCTCAGAAGCCAACCCACACGAAGTGCGCATCGCGTTTGACGGTGATGCGGTGCTGTTCAGCGACGAAGCCGAGCGTGTGTTTCAAACCCAAGGCTTGGATGCGTTTCAGCAGCACGAAAAAACCAATGCAGCGCAGCCCTTGCCTGCTGGGCCTTTCAAGCCTTTGCTCTTGGCCCTGCAAGGGCTGCAACAAGCGGGCACGCCGCACATGCGCATCCGCACGGCGCTCGTCACCGCACGCAGTGCCCCTGCACACGAACGCGCCATTCGCACGCTGATGAACTGGAACATCGAGGTGGACGAAGCCATGTTCTTGGGCGGCCTTGAAAAAGGCGAGTTCTTGCGCGAGTTTGAACCCGACTTTTTCTTTGACGACCAAACCGGCCACATCGAGTCTGCCGCCCGTCACGTGCCCGCAGGCCATGTGGCCAGCGGCGTGCGCAACACGTCAATTTAAGAACCCATGAACGCATTGAACAGCGTGGCCCACAACGTGGCGACGAATTGGCAAAAAAGCCGCCTCCAGCTCAGCCGCGTGTGGGCTTTGTCATTGCCCTATTTCAAGTCTGAAGAAAAATGGCGTGCCCGTGTGCTGCTGGCCGCTTGTGTGGGGTTGAACCTTGGCATGGTGTACCTCATGGTGCTGTTCAACGACTGGAACCGCGTGTTTTACGACGCGCTGCAAAACCGCGACGCCGATGTGTTTTGGCATCAGCTGGGCGTGTTTGCCATGCTGGCCACCTGCTTCATCCTCGTGGCGGTGTACCGCTTCTACCTCACGCAGCTGCTGCAAGTGCGCTGGCGTGCTTGGATGACGCGCGACTATTTGCAACGCTGGCTCAAAGGCCATGTGTTTTATCAGCTCGAACTACAAAGCCAAAACGGCACAGACAACCCCGACCAACGGATTCAAGAAGACGTGCAGCAGTTCACGGCTGACACGGTGGGCCTGTCCCTCGGCTTGCTCGATGCAGCCGTCACGCTGCTGAGTTTTGTGGGCATCTTGTGGGGGCTGTCGGGCGGCTTCAGTTTTGATGTGTGGGGTGAGACCTACAACCTCCCCGGCTTCATGGTGTGGATGGCCCTGGCCTACGCACTGGCAGGCAGCTTGATCGGCCACTTCATTGGCCGTTCGATGGCCTCGCTCAACTTCACGCAGCAGCGGCTTGAGGCCGACTTTCGTCACCACCTGATGCGCGTGCGCGAATACAGCGAGGCCATTGCGCTCGACCGCGGCGGTCGGGTGGAACGCCTCTCGCTGCAAGAACGCTTTGCACAAGTGCTGGACAACTTCATGCGCTTGCTGCGCGTGCAAAAACGCTACACCTGGTTTAACTCGGGCTACGGCCAAGCCGCCGTGGTGTTTCCCATGCTGGTGGCGGCACCGCGCTACTTCAGTGGCGCGATTCAGCTGGGTGAGTTGATGCAAATCTCATCTGCGTTTGGTCAGGTGCAAGAGTCGCTCAGCTGGTTCATCAGCAACTACAGCCGTTTGGCGTCGTGGCAAGCCACCACCTTGCGTTTGACGAGTTTTCAGGACCAGATGTTGGCCATCCCCGTGAATGATGTGGCTGCGCCTGAAGCTGCAACACACCCAGGCACCAACGCTTTGCACACCTCGCCTCTCACCATTTCGCTGCCCAATGGCCTTGTGCTGCTGGCCGACACCTCGCTCAATGCAGCGGCGGGCGACACGGTGTTGATTCGCGGCCCATCAGGCTGCGGCAAGTCGACCTTGCTGCGCGTGTTGGCCGGCATTTGGCCGCACGTGACACACAGCGCCCCCACGCTCGGCACTGACGTGTCCTCGCTGCCCCCCGAGGGGGCTCAAACTGCCTTGGGGCGGCCCAGCGGCAGTTTGCATGCCACCCCCACGCCTGTGGCGCTGCCCGATCGCAGCGTGTTCATGCCACAACGCCCTTATTTCCCCGAGGGCACGCTGCGCCAAGCCTTGGCCTACCCAGACAGCGCACAGGATTACACCGACGAAGCGCTGAAAAACGCGTTGTATGACGCGCTGCTGCCGCACATGGTGAACGACCTGGACGTGGCAGGCCACTGGACGCAGCAGCTCTCAGGGGGTGAGCAACAGCGCTTGGCTTTGGCACGTGTGCTGCTGAAACGCCCACGTTGGGTGTTTGCCGACGAGGCCACCAGCGCCTTGGACGAAGCGGCAGAAAAAACGCTGTACGAAAAGCTGCTGGCCATGGTGCGCGAAGAAGGGGGCGGCTTGGTGTCCATCGCGCACCGCCCCAACGTGGCCAGCCACCACGACACCGTGTGGCAATTTGTGCCTGCGCCTGAGGGCAGCGCCGCCAAATTTGTGCTGGTCACCCAATGACCGGCTCAAGCCTGCCAGCGCGCCCACCCTTGTGCGCGTAACTCACACGCAGGACAGGTACCGCAGCCATAGCCCCAATCGTGGCGGTGCGTGCGGTCACCCATGTAGCAGGTGTGGGTGTGCTCGACGATGAGGCTGACCAACTGAGCGCCCCCCTCTGCATGCGCTTTTTGGCCCAGGTCATGGGCCAGCTGCCAGGTTTGCGCTTTGTCGATCCACATCAGCGGTGTCTCAATCAACAAGCGGCGGTCCATGCCAAGTGACAGCGCAATTTGCATGGCCTTCATGGTGTCGTCGCGGCAGTCGGGGTAGCCCGAAAAATCGGTTTCACACACGCCCGTGACGATGACATCCAAACCACGGCGGTAGGCCAACGCGGCCGCCAGCGTGAGGAACAACAGGTTGCGCCCCGGCACAAAGGTGTTGGGCAAGCCCGAGGCTTCCATCTGGAATGCCATGTCGCGCGTGAGCGAGGTTTCGCTGACTTGGCCCAACACACCGAGGTCGAGCAAATGGTCTTCGCCCAGTTTGTGGCCCCACTCTGGAAACTGGGTGCGCACTTGGTCCAACACTTGCAGGCGGGCGTCTAGCTCCACCACATGGCGCTGGCGGTAGTCAAATGCCAGCGTCTCCACGCGCTCGTACTGCGTCAGCGCGTGGGCCAGACAGGTGGTGGAGTCTTGCCCACCCGAGAACAAAACCAAGGCATTGCGGTGAATGGGGTGGCGGGCTTGCATGGCGCTTTTCAGTGTGACGACGTTTGAGGGGCTGCGTGTGACTGCGTCAGCCTGTCAGTCAACGCAATGGCCAAGGCGCTGAGCAAGAACGTGACGTGGATGATGGTTTGCCACATCAGCACTTTCTCGTCGTAGTTGGCCGCGTTGATGAAGGTTTTGAGCAAGTGGATGGACGAAATGCCAATGATGGCCATGCCCAGCTTGACTTTCAAAATAGAGGCATTCACATGGCTCAACCACTCAGGCTGGTCGGGGTGGTTTTCAAGGTACATGCGCGAGACAAAGGTTTCGTAACCGCCCACAATGACCATGATGAGCAGGTTGGAGATCATCACCACGTCAATCAGACCCAACACCACCAGCATGGTGATGGACTCGCTCAGGTGGGTGACAGTCGTTCCGGTTTTGTAGCCGATGCTGGCCACCAAGGCGTCCAGCGCAGCTTGGCTGCCAAAGGCGGCTTCAATCAGGTGCACCAACTCCACCCAAAAGTGAAACACATACACGCCCTGCGCGGCGATGAGGCCCACATACAAGGGCAGTTGCAGCCAACGGCTGGCAAAAATGAATCGGGGTAAGGGAGGAATTTGCTTCATAAAGAACAATCTGAATTGAATAGTCAAATTTTGCCTGAGCCCGCCTAAACTGTAGCCATGTTGTTACAAATTTTCTCTTTGATCTTGCACTTCGTCGTGGGCTTGGTGGCGGGCACGTGTTTGCTGCGCATGTACATGCATTTGCAGCGCATCAACATGTCCGTCAGTGGCGGCAACCCGATTGCCCCGTTTGTGTTCACCCTCACCAACTGGATCGTGTTGCCCGTGCGTCGCTTTGTGCCCGCCATGGGCCGCCTGGACACCGCCAGCTTGGTGGCCGCCTATGCGGTGCTGCTGGCCAAACATTCGCTGCTGTGGATCGTGGCAGGCGCGACCGCGCATTGGCTCAGCTTGTTGACCCAAGCGGGTTTTGAGCTGTTGCGCGTGATTTTGTCCAGCATCATGTGGCTCACCATCGCGTACGCCCTCATGTCGTGGTTCAGCGCAGCTTCGGATGCCCGCTATTTTTTGGCTCAGTTGGTGGACCCGCTGCTGCGCCCGATTCGCCGCGTGCTGCCCCACATGGGCGGGGTGGACTTGTCACCCCTCGCGCTGCTGCTGCTGGTTCAAATTGCCGAGATCGTGCTGCACCACGTGCAGATGCAAGTGGCTTTTTAATCAAACGAACTGGGAAGCAGCCATGCCATTCAAACACCTGTGCCTAGCAGCCACACTGACCTTCTCGGCGGTGTTGTTGCCACACGCAGCGGCGCAAACAGCGCCGTCCCCCTTGCCCGCGGTCGCCACCATCGCCTCACTGGATGTGCCGCGCTACATGGGCACTTGGTATGAAATTGCCAAGTTCCCCAACCGCTTTCAGGCCAAATGCGCGGCCAACACGCGTGCCCAGTATTTGGCGCAAGCCGATGGCTCGGTGCAAGTGCTCAACAGCTGCAGCACCGCCGATGGCAGCCTCACCCAAGCCATGGGTCGGGCCCAGCAAATTGGCGCGGCAAACTCCCCCAAACTGCAGGTGCGCTTTGCGCCCGAATGGCTCAGCTGGCTGCCCTTGGTGTGGGGCGACTATTGGGTGATTGACCTCGACGCCGACTACCAACTGGCCGCCGTGAGCGATGCCAAGCGAGAGTACCTGTGGGTGCTGTCGCGCACACCGCAACTCAACCCGCAGGCGTATGAGGCTTTGCTGGTGCGGCTCAAGGCGCAGCACTTTGATGTGCAAAAGCTAGACCGCACGCCCCAAGCGACCACGCCGCGCTAAGCCCTTTCAAGCCTGAGCTGTGGTTTTGGTCTTGGCATGGCGCAAGTTGTTGCAGCGGTCGTGGCTGATGGCCAGGTTGTCTTGGTGGCTGTTGCCGCCTTCGCTGAGCGGCTGAATGTGCTCAAGCGTGGCCTCTGCATGCGCCACAGGCTCACCGCACACCCAACACGGGACCACGCCATGCAACTGGCGCGCAACGGTTTTGTAAATCTTGTCACGTGTAAGCTTGAGGCGGCTCATGGTCTGATTTTTTAATTCTGTGAACGCAACCGCCACTGTAACCAACACTGCCATGCAAGCCCTGCTCAACGCCATTTCTGCGATGCCCCTGCCCACAGATGCCCAGCGCATTTTTCATGGGCGCGGTGGGATGCACGCAGGCTGTGAACATTTGGCGCTCGACGCATTTCCGCCCGTGTTTGTGCTGACCAGCTTTCAAGCCTTGGGGTCAGATGACTTGGCTGCGGTCGATGCCGCTTTGTCAGCGCGTGTGATGCAGCTGTCATGCGCCAACCCTCTGAATTGGGTGTTTCAGTGCCGCGCCGAAGGCCACTTGGAAACCCGCTTGATGCGCGGTACCGTGCCCGACCCGCATGTGGTGACGGAGAACGGTGCCAGCTTTCGTGTGCATGTGCTCAAAGGGCAAAACCATGGGCTGTTTCTAGACATGGCCGAGGGCCGCGATTGGGTGAGGCGCATGGTGCGCAGCTGCACGCCAGACCAGCCGCGCCTGAAAGTGCTCAACTTATTTGCCTACACCTGCGCCTTCTCGGTGGTGGCGCTGCAAGCGGGTGCCAAGCTGGTGGTCAACGTGGACATGAGCCACGGCGCGATGGCCATTGGCCAGCAAAACCATCCGCTCAACGGCATCAGCACCGGCGGGACTTTTTTGATGCACGACATCTTCAAAACCTGGGGCAAGATCACACGCAGCGGGCCTTATGGCTTGGTCATCGTCGACCCGCCCAGCTACCAAAAAGGCAGCTTCATCGCCACCAAAGACTACGCCAAGCTCATGCGCCGCTTGCCCGAGCTGCTGGCGCCAGGCGGCTATGCGCTGCTGTGTCTGAATGCGCCTGAGTTGGGCCTGGACTTTTTGCAAGACCAGATGCAAGAACTGGCACCTGAGCTGACATTTGTAGAACGCGTGGCCAACCCTGCAGCATTTGCCGATGTGTCGCCTGAGCGCTCGCTCAAAGTGCTGGCGTATCAAATGCCTTCTTTATCCGCGCACGTGTCTGATGCGTTGGGGAGCGAAGCATGAGGTCACACATCGCCATCGTCAATGTGGACAACTGCGACACCTGGACCCGCTACCGCAACGGCCTGTGCAGCAGCTGTGCCGCCAACTGCTGCACCATGCCCGTGGAGGTCAAGCTGCCCGACTTGGTGCGCCTAGAACTGGTGGACCCGTTTGAAGCCGCGCACGAAGCGCCCAAACAGATTGCCAAACGACTGCAAAAGATGGGCGTGATTGAACACTTCAATTTCAAGAACAGCATCTTTACCCTGTCGCGCCGCGCCAACGGTGACTGCCACAACCTCGATGCCAAAACACGCCGTTGCAACGTGTATGAAAAAAGGCCCAACACCTGCAGACTGCATCCGCAAGTGGGGCCTAGGCCAGGGTATTGCCCCTATGGTGCTGTGCGTTAGGGGCTGATTCAGTGCGTGGCGACTCAAGCCAAATCTTGACCATCTTCCAGCGCGATCAACTGGTCCACCAACTTGTTCATTTGCTTTTCTAACTTTTGCGCAGCCATTTTGTCTTCGGCGCTTTGGCTGTTATGAAACGCCATATTGGCTGCAGCCAAGGGCTCATACAAATCTTCCAATTGTTTTCGCAAATCAGCTTCTAATTCCTGCGGCATGACGATCGATGCTCCTTTTGATAGGAATTATCACATCTCCGTCGCCCAGCGCCGCACGGGTTGGGCAGGGCTTGGCCTAGTTCAACGCGTCCAACAACGCTTGGGTGTCTCGGATGATGGGCTGTGCCAGTTGCAACAACAAATGACCGTCGGTGGCCAGCTGCGCCCAACGGTTGGACGCCTCAAGCACGGGGTGGGTCTGCAAATAGTCAGGCACTTCAAAATCGGGCGTCTGTCGCTTGAAGGCCACCAACATGCTGAGGTAGCCCGAAAAATACAAGCTGAACATCAGCGCATTGGCGGCTTCTTGCGTGATCTCGCGGCGCCCCACCAACTGAATGAACAAAGCCTTGGCCGTTTCAATCGTGGGCAATTCACTGGCGCTGAGCTGAAACTCTTCGTCCAAGGCTTTGCAGGCCTTGTCCCATTGCGCGAGCGCGTCTGTCGTTTGGTTCATCATGTCTGTATTTTCTCAGGCCAGCAGGGTGCCTTTGCACTTCTTCGCGCCGCAACGACAGGCATATTTGGCTTTGAGCGCATCGGTCAAAGGCTCGTCACTCACCAGCCCGTAGTTGAAGGTCAGCTCTTCACCGCGCCACACTTGGCGACGGGTTTGGATAAACACACGGCCTTGGATTTCCACTGGCTCGCAATTGGGGCGGCACGAATGGTTGATCCACTTTGAAGCGTTGCCGTTGTGCAGACCATCAATCACCCGCGTGTCGTCGATGTGAAAGTAAAACGTGTGCTCGGGGTTGCTCGGGTCATGGGGGTGGCGGCGCAGCGCCTCGGCCATCGAAATGATGTCGCCCACGTATTCGATGACGGTTTCACCAGCGGCCATGTGGCACAAGGCGAATACGCCTTGGCCGTGGACGCGGGAGGAGAGAACTTCGATGCGCGACACATGTGGCGAGCGATCTTTGCGAACCGATTTTTCTGTCACTCCACCGTCACCGACTTCGCCAAGTTTCGCGGCTTGTCCACATCCGTGCCACGCGCACATGCCGTGTGATAGCTGAGCAACTGCAAGGGCACGACGTGCAGAATAGGTGAGAGCACGCCGTAGTGCTCGGGCATGCGAATGACGTTGACGCCTTCGCTGCTTTCAATCTTGGTGTCGCCATCGGCCAGCACATACAACACGCCGCCACGGGCGCGCACTTCTTGCATGTTGCTCTTGAGTTTTTCCAGCAAGGCGTCGTTGGGTGC
>JAIXRH010000078.1 GCA_027485285.1 Comamonadaceae bacterium
CAACATCCCGCCAGAACCGTTGCCTGCATTTGTGCCACCCCCTGTGTCAGTGCCTGTGGTCTCGGCCGCTGCATTGCCTGCGGCAGGTGCAGCGCAAGCCATGGGCATGCCTGACGCACTGCGTGAACCCACCTTGGATTCAACAGGGCTGCCAGCTGCTGCAGCCAGCACCGAAGCTGCGCTCTTTCAACGTGTGCCTCGCCGCTCGTATGCTGGTTGGGTCTTGATGTTGATGCTTGTGTCGGTGGCCGCTCTGGCTGCAATGAACAAAGATTGGGTTCTGGCAGAGGCCGAGTTGTTGAAGAAATATTTGCTGCGCGGCACGCCCGCTGCGGCCGCGCCTGATGAGGCTGCCAGTGCTGCGGCAGCTGCTGCATCTGCAGCCGCCGCATCCACTGCAGCCAGCGCGCAAGCCTTGGCCTCTGCCGAGCTCGCCGCGTCTGTGGCGCTTGAAGCGTCACGTGTGGCCAGCCAGACGGAGGATGTGGCTTCTGCGGCCAGCGCGGCTGTGACGGCAGCGTCGGCTGCGTCAGTGCCAAAAGTCGAACCCAAGCCTCAAGCCGAAACCAAGCCTAAAGCAGAGCCCAAAGTTGCGGCCAAGCCAGATGCCAATTCAGACGAAGTTTGGGTGAGCCAATTGCCCGCCAATGGCTATGTGGTGCAGTTGGCGGCCATGGACACCCAAGACGACATGCTGAGCTTTCAGCGCAGCAACGCTGTGTATGCGAAAACCAGAATCATGCGTGCCCGCCAAAAAGATTCAGGCAAGCGCTACTACATTTTGGTGGCTGGCCCTTTTGAAACCAAGGCTCAAGCCGATGCTTTCATGCAGTCCAGTCCTTTGGTGGCCAAAGGCTGGTTGCGCACTACCAAGTCGATGCAAACCCAATTTAACAAGTCTTGATCGTCTCTTGGAAACAAGCACATGAATCAACTACCCAACACATCTTTGCAAGGCGAGGCGCCCGATTCCGGTGCAATTCAGCTCGAACCTTCTCCATTTGAGGAGGGCTTCAAGCCAGGAACTTTGCCGAAATTTTCGGTGCCCGACTTGCCAGAGGATGCAACTGGCCTGAGTGCCGAGGCCTTGTCCAACATTCCGACGTTGACCGAATGGGTCAGTGATGCGCCCGCTGAGTCTGTGGTTCCCAAGTTCAACGCACCACAGCCTGTGCCCCCATTGACGCCAGAAGAGCCTGAGCCACCCCAGGTTTTCAATGACGAAAGCGATGAATCTGCTGGCCTAGAAGCTCAAGACAGCCCCGATCAAGCCGATCTATGGAGCGAAGAGCTACAAACCCGCATGGGCAAGCTCACGGACGACATACACACACTCAACGCACGACTGGATCGGCTTGAGGAACTCAACAAGATAAAGGTAGAACATGGCTGACGAACAACAAACGACAGAAGATGCTGCCGCATCGATAGACGCCGTCGTGAACGCCGAGGCAACTGCCGATCGTCTGGACGAAATTGCGTCTCAATCGTTGGACTCCAATGAGGTGGCGCGTCAGATTGAAGAGCTCACCTCGGTGGTGCTGGACTCTGCTGAGGTGTCGACCCGCTCAGCCTCGATCGCCGCTGACGTCAGCGCGACCATGCGTGCTGTGGTGTCCAAGATTCAAGAAAACAACCGCCGCAATGTGATGCACTCGCGCGTCATGTTGGCCGGTTTTTGCACGTGTTTGCTGATTGCCATGGGCGTTTTCTTTGCCATCACCATGAAGATGACCAAGTCCATCAAAGAGCTGGACACCATGATTTATGCCATGGCCAAGCGCGTGATTGAAGTAGATGCCAGCTTGTCGGCGATCAGCAAAACCAACTCTGATTTCTCGGAAATTACCAACAAGCAAGACGAAGTCATCACCACCCAAACCCAAGTGGCCAAACGTTTGGAAGAACTGGGCAAGAGCATGTCTGCCATGCCAATGGTGGTGGCCACTGAAGCCAACAAGTCGAGTGACCTGAAATTTAAGGACATGCAAAAGCAATTGACCGCGTTGGAGAGCAAGTTGCAATCCCTCGACGGCAAGTTGCAAACAGTGGCTGACAAAGCATCGTCGCGCTTGCCCCCGCCTGTGCCCGCTGCCCAGCAGGGCCCCAGCACGCAAGTGTTGTTGACTGAAATTCAAAAGATCAAGTCTGATTTGAATGCCGCAGTGCAGGTGCGTGAGCGCGCGCAAACAGCGGCCGAGGCGTCTGCCATCAAGTCGATTGAGAAGACCATCGAGAAAGCCACCGAGGCTGCCAACGACGCGCAAAAGGCAGCTGACAAAGCGGCCCTGTCAGCCAGGACAGCCAGCGAGTCACAAAAGGCCGCTGCTGCGTCTGAGAAGGCGTCCGCTGCCGAGCGCTTGGCCCAACAAAAAGCCGCTGCCGAGCGCGCTGCCATCATGCGCATGCAACCCGAAAAGCCTGTGAAGTCGGCCGAACAAATCGCTGAAGAAAAAGCTGCCGTTGAACGGGCTGCTGCAGCCCGCGCTGCGAAGGCCGCCGCTGACAAAGCTGCTGCCGACAGAGCTGCGGCGGCGGAACGTGCGGCGGCTGAAAAAGCGCGTGCCTCAGCAGCTGCGGCCGCTGCGGCAGCCGCGGCTGCTGCCAACGTGCCGCCACCCGTGGTGCGTGAGAAACCTATTCAGTACCCACGTGTGCCGGATTAAATTCCAAATTGCTTGCTGCTCGCCAGCGGCCAGTCGCTGAACACCGCTGGCAATGCGCTCACATCGTCTTTGAGCAGCGCACCTGTGGGCAGGGTGTCGATCAAGTCTGACAAATGCAAGGTCTGTGTTTCGCTCACGCGGCGCATGATGTGACGCGGCGTGAAGTCATGGGGCGTTTGCAAACCTGAGGCTTCCATCAGCTCTTGCAAGGCTTCTAAGGTGTGGGTGTGGAAGTTGTGCACGCGTTCGGCTTTGCTGGGCACAACCAGCGCCATTTGTCGAACGGGATCTTGCGTGGTGACACCCGTTGGGCATTTGCCGGTATGGCAGGTTTGGGCTTGGATGCAGCCGAGCGCAAACATAAAGCCCCGTGCGCTGTTGCACCAGTCGGCACCAAGCGCCAATGCACGGGCGATGTCAAAAGCGCTCACAATTTTGCCGCTCGCACCGATCTGAATGGCATCGCGCAAGCCAGCACCGACCAAGGTGTTGTGGACCAGGCGCAAGGCTTCTTGCAAAGGCATGCCCATGTGGTCAGAAAACTCTAACGGGGCTGCGCCTGTGCCACCTTCTGCGCCATCGACCACGATGAAGTCGGGCTGAATGCCAGTTTCCAACATCGCTTTGACAATCGCAAACCACTCCCAAGGGTGGCCAATGCACAGCTTGAAACCCACGGGCTTGCCCTCGCTCAAGGTGCGAAGCTGTTGGATAAAGGCCATCAATTCCAGTGGCGTCGAAAAGCTGCTGTGCGCGGCGGGAGACACGCAGTCTTGCCCCACCATGACACCGCGAGCTTCGGCAATTTCTTCCGTCACTTTCGGTCCGGGCAGAACACCGCCATGGCCGGGTTTGGCGCCTTGGCTGAGTTTGATTTCTACCATCTTCACTTGGGGGGAACGCACGTTTTCTATGAAGTGATCGGGGCTGAAGTGGCCGTGTTCATCGCGGCAGCCAAAGTAGCCGGAGCCGATTTCCCAAATCAAATCGCCGCCATGGGCGCGGTGGTGGCGTGAGATAGAGCCTTCGCCGGTGTCGTGCGCAAAGCCACCCATCTTGGCGCCCAAGTTCAAGGCTTGGATGGCATTGGCGCTCAAGGCACCAAAACTCATGGCCGAGACGTTGAACAGGCTGATGTCATAAGGCTGTGTGCAGTCTTTGCCGCCGACTTTCACGCGAAAGTCGTGGCCAGCCAGGTGGCTGGGGACCATGGAGTGGTTGATCCACTCGTAGCCAATGGCGCGCACATCGAGTTGTGTGCCAAAGGGACGCTTGTCAGTCTCGCCCTTGGCACGGGAATACACCAAGCTGCGCTGGGCACGCGAGAAGGGGGCGGCTTCGGTTTCTGATTCTAAAAAGTACTGTCGTATTTCAGGACGAATGTACTCAAACATGAAGCGCAAGTGCCCAATGACAGGGTAGTTGCGCAGGATGGAGTGGTGAGATTGCTGAAGGTCTCTGATGCCAACCAGCGTCAGCAACAAAAAGACCGTCGGCCACCAACCACTCATGCCCATGACGCTTGAGCCCAGCAGCGACATCACAAGTAAAACAACCGATGCAATAAAGGCTGTGTAGCGCACCGGATAGATCTGATTGAGTTTGTCCAGCATGCGCGACGCTCCTTAGCGAATGGGTTTATCGTTTGTGGGTCAGCTTGGCTGACAGTTTGGTTTGTGCGAGGGCTGACACTTCGGCACGCAAGCGGGCCGCTGACAGTTGCTGGTCTGCGGCCTGCTGCACATCCGACAGGTGCGACAAAATCGTGGTGCGCAGGTTAACCAATTCATGGTCGATTTTTTGCAAACGCTCTTGCAGCTCGCGTTGCAAGGCCATGGTTTCAGTCAGCAAATTCACTTCAGCTGCAATGGTGCGCCACGTTTGAGTCAAATCATCGCTGGGCGGCACGCGCAACTGCTCAAACAGTTCGTGGATGAGCGGGTCAAACATGGGTGAGGTCTGTCCCGCAGGCGCATCTGGCGTCTCTGTGAGCGTTGGTACGTTGTCAGGCACAGGGGGCTGCTTGGGCGCTGCGCTCTGTTGGGTGTGGGATTGCAAAATCGAATTGACCTGCCCCCATCCAGCCTCAGGCGTGTATTGCTTGAGTCCTTTGAAAGACAAAAATTGTGGTTCGGAACTCATTTATTCAAGACACCCATGGACATGCGTTTGAGGAACTGAGGAATGCCCATCGATGCAATGTGTGTGCTTTGTGGTGCAACCACATGCGGCGCCGACTTGTTCACCATGTCTTCAGGCCTCACCTTTTGCATGCGGTGCCTTCCCAAGATGGAGTATTGGCTGGACAGTGTGGTGGAGTGTGCCAGAACACTTTGACGATTCACGGCGGCACCGCGCATCGAAGTGGCTGTGCTGCGTGTCTGTGTGGTTTGGCGCATACCTTGGGCAGATTCGCGCATTTCGCGGGCGGCACACACCGACCGGCCAAATTCGATGAACGAAGCACCACAAGCGTCTGGCAAGTCCATCAAATAGCCGCGCTCAAACATTTCACGTGCCGATTGCGCTTCGAGCACAGGTGGTGCGAGCATGAAGCTGACCGGAAAACGTTGCTTCGAAAAAATATCGCTTTGTAGCTGTTGGGGTTGCACGCGTGTGGGGCACACCAGCAAGGTGGGCGGGGTGTGGATGGCCGAGTCAAACACCCAGCGGTGACGGCTCAAGAAGCCCGCTGTCGCGGCCAATTCAATCTCAGACACCGAGGTGGGCACGATGATTAAGTCGTACTCGAACATCAACTCGCCCGCGATGGCGTCGGTCCATGTCAAATCACAAATCACCACTTCGCTGCTGCTGGCGGCGCGGCGCAGGTGCAGGCGGGCATCCAAGATCGGGCGGTTGCCGCCTTGGTCGAGCGGCAGAATGTGGTGCTGCACCACCACGCCAATGTTTGGTGCGCGGGTAAGCCAGGTGCTGGATGAGCCGTGGGTGTCAAAGTCAATCAGGGTGACGGTTTGTCCTTGGCGACGCATGAAAGCGGCCAAATTGGCTGAAACCGTGCTTTTACCCACGCCACCTTTTTGACTGGTGACCAAAATTTTGAATGTTGACATCTACTTTTCCTCCGAGCCGAGCTAGCGGCACTTCTTGTTTTCGTATTTCATACGTCCCGAAATTTCTAGCGGGAGGTGGAATTTACATGGGCACAGCTACACCGGTCAACGCGTTGTTTTGTTGTGATTTACACGCCAAACCTGTCTATTTATGAACAAATTAATTCTTTTTATCTCATTGACTTAAATAAAAGAAATAATATGAACAAAATTCTCTATGTCTTTGATTTATAAAAGATTTTTAAAAGTGTCAAAAAAAACAACACTTTTAAAAAGTGGACGTCCGCTAAAATTGATAAGTCAATTTATAAAAATCAAAAAAAACATGTCAATCGCTGGCTCCATGCAACTCAACAGCGAGATCGTCACCACACCACCGCGAGCCTCGGCCACGGTGGTGTTGTTACGTGATGAACCTCAAAATGGCTTGGAGGTTTTTTTACTTCGCCGCCACACCTCTTCCGCCGTGTTGGGAGGGGCTTATGTGTTTCCGGGTGGCAAGTTAGACGAAGCCGATTGCACGCCCGATGTGCACGCCTGTTTAGACACCTCAGCGCAGGTGCTGCATGGCACTTTGGGTGAGCCTGATTTACCCGCGCACAAGGCTGCCGGTCTGTATGTGGCGGCCGTGCGCGAAGTGCTGGAGGAGTGTGGCGTGTTGTACGCCCGCTCCAACGCGGCTCAAGACTTGGCGCATGATGCGCCGCAGCGCCAACTGTGGCAGCAAGCGCTGCATGGCGGCCAAGGTTTTGTGCAGGTGTTGCAAGCGGCAGGTTTGCGTGTGGACACGCAGCACTTGGCGCCTTGGTCGCGGTGGATCACGCCGCTGCAACCCTCGGTGACCAACCAACGTTTCGATACCCGTTTTTTTGTGGCGGTGTTGCCTCAGGGCCAGCACCCGATTCACGACAACATCGAGGCCATTGACAGCGTGTGGCTTAGCCCCTTGGAGGCCTTGACCCGTTATTGGGCTGGGGGCTTGCCGTTGGCGCCGCCACAGATCATGACCTTGGTGTCTTTGTTGTCACACGCCTGTACGGCGAGTGTGTTGAACTTGGCCAAGCAGCGAACGCCGCCCAAGGTGTTGCCAGAAACTTTTGATGACGCAGGGGTTCGCACCCTGTGCTACCCCGGAGACCCGCGCCATTCTGTGCCACAACGTGCCATGCCTGGGCCGACACGTTTGCGTTTTGTGGCGGGCCGCTTTGAGCCCATCCAAGGTTTTGAGGAGTTTTTATGAACACGATGTCTGCCTTTGACCTTCTGGGAAAAAAAGGCTTGGTGCTGGGCTTGGCCAACGCGCACAGCATTGCGTGGGGCTGCGCGCGTCAAGCGCAGGCCATGGGTGCCGAGGTGGTGGCTTCATGCTTGAATGACAAAGCCCGCCAGTTTGTGGAGCCACTCACCCAGCCGCTGGGCATAGACCTGCACACTTGCAACATCGAAGCACCGGATGATTTAGAAAAGCTGGTGGCTCACGCCGTGGCCAAACTGGGCCGCTTGGACTTTGTGATCCATTCCATCGCTTGGGCGCCGCTGGCCGATTTGCACGGCCGCGTGATTGACAGCTCCAGCGTAGGTTTTGCCCGCGCCATGGAGGTGTCGTGCCATTCGTTTGCCACGCTGGCCAAGCTGTGTGCGCCGCACATGACGCATGGCGGCAGCATGGTCACCATGTCTTACTTGGGTGCCGACGAAGCGGTGCCGCACTATGGCCTGATGGGGCCAGTGAAGGCCGCACTTGAATCGCTGGTGCGCTACATGGCCGTGGAGCTTGGGCCCCAAGGCGTGCGCGTGTATGCGGTGTCACCTGGGCCCATTCCCACCCGCGCGGCCTCGGGCATTGAAGGCTTTGATGCGCTCATGCAAAGCAACATCGCCAAAGCCCCGCTGGGCCGTTTGGTGACGCTGCAAGAGATTGCCAACCTCAGCACCTTTTTGTGCACCGATGCCGCCAGCGGCATGACGGGCCAAACCATTTATGTGGACGCTGGCAGCCACGCCGTGAACTGAAGCGCACCATGAACGACATCACAGATTTCACCAACGACCCGACCAACGCGTGGCTAGAAAACTATCCCTACGACAGCATCGTGGTGGGGCAAGCAGCACGCTTGGTGCGCACCTTGACCTTGGCCGATATTCAGGCATTTGCTGCGGTGTCGGGTGACACCAACCCCGCGCATCTCGACCCCAGCTATGCCAACGCCACCTTGTTTCATGGCGTCATTGGCCACGGCATGTGGGGTGGCTCGCTCATCAGCACTTTGTTGGGCACGGTGTTCCCTGGGCCAGGCACGATTTACCTGGCGCAAAACCTGCACTTCAGCCGCCCTGTGCGAATTGGCGACACACTGAATGTGACGGTGACTTGCATCTCCAAACAAGACGACAAGAAAACAGTCGAGCTCGATTGCTTGTTGGTGAACCAAAAAGGCGAGCGTGTGCTTCACGGCGTGGCCAAAGTGATGGCCCCCACCGAAAAGCTGCGCATGCCGCGCATCCCTGCGCCGCACATCAGCCTGTTTGACCCTGAGCAACGCCATGCCAGTTTGCTGGCGCTGGGCGCACACCTGGCGCCCGTGCGCTGCGGCGTGGTGCACCCGTGTGATGCCGATTCTTTGCAAGGCGCGATCGACGCGCACCATGCAGGCTTGATGCATGCCGTCCTGATTGCGCCTGAGAACAAACTGCGCAAGGTGGCCGCAGAGGCAGGCATTGATTTGACGGACATGGAAGTGATTGACGTTTTGCACAGTCACGATGCGGCCAACGTGGCCGCACAAATGGCGGCTGATCAACAACTAGAAGCCCTGATGAAAGGCAGCTTGCACACGGATGAGTTGATTCACGCCGTGGTGTCCCAAAAAGGGCTGCGCACAGGCCGACGCATGTCGCACGTGTTTCGTTTTGAAGCACCCATGTACCCCAAGCCGCTGTACATCACCGATGCCGCGTTGAACATCGCGCCCACCTTGGCCGAGAAAGCCGACATCGTGCAAAACGCGATTGTGTTTGCGCAAATCATGGGCGTGGCCGTCCCGAAAGTGGCCATTCTCTCGGCCGTGGAAACCGTCAACCCCAACATTCCTTCCACACTCGACGCTGCTGCTTTGTGCAAGATGGCCGACCGTGGACAAATCAAAGGTGGCTTGTTGGATGGCCCGCTCGCGTTTGACAACGCGGTGTCTCGTCACGCGGCTGAGATCAAACACATTGCATCCGCCGTGGCTGGCCAGGCCGACATCTTGGTGGCACCGGATTTGGAGTCGGGCAACATGATGGCCAAGCAACTCGAATACTTGGCTGGCGCGATGGGTGCAGGTGTGGTGTTGGGCGCGCGCGTGCCGATTGCCCTGACCAGTCGCGCTGACTCAGCCACCACGCGCAGTGCTTCGGCGTTGTTGGCCAAGCTCGTTGCCCACCATTACCGCACGCATCCTGCATGAGCATTCTGTCTGTCAATGCGGGATCGTCTAGTCTCAAGTTTGCGCTGTATCCCATTCAGGGCGTTGGCACGGATGCTTGCATGGGTGAGGCCGAAGTCACAGGCAACATGGAAGGCTTAGAACCTTCGGGCCAGCCGCGCATCAGCTTTTGCGCCACAGGCCAAGCCAAAGAATCATCCGCCGTCGACGTCCAGCCTTCGCAAGATGTGTTTGATGCCGCGCTAAACACCCTCAAAGCTTTGCTGGCCTCGCGTTTTGCGCATTTGCAGGTGCAAGCCATTGCACACCGCGTGGTGCATGGTGGTGCGTTTTACAGCAGGAGCGTGCGTGTGACGCACGAGGTGATGACGCAGCTCGCCACGCTCAATGCGCTCGCGCCGCTGCACCAGCCCCACAATTTGGCGGGCATCACGGCGTTTGCAGAGTCGTTTCCAGACGTGCCGCAAGTGGCGTGTTTTGACACGGCGTTTCATCACACCTTGTCACCTTTAGAAACCACCTTTGCCATTGATAAAAAGCTGACGGCTCAAGGTGTGCGTCGTTATGGCTTTCATGGCCTGTCTTACCAATATGTGAGCCAAGTGCTCAAGCGCGACGTGCCCCGCTCTGCTGGCCGCACGGTCATGGCCCACTTGGGCAACGGGGCCAGCCTGTGCGCCACCACCAATCACCAAAGCCGCGCCACCACCATGGGCTTCTCGGCCCTCGATGGTTTGATGATGGGCACGCGCAGCGGTGCGTTGGACCCTGGCGTGTTGCTGTACTTGATGGCGCAAGGCTGGGGCCAGGACTCACTTCAAAAGCTGCTCTACAAGCAAAGTGGTTTGCTGGGTGTGTCGGGCGAGAGTGCAGATATGCGCACCCTGCGTGCGTCATCTTCAGCGTCAGCCCGCTTTGCCACTGATTTGTTTGCCCATCGCGTGGTGCGCGAAGTGGGTGCGCTCAGCGCCTGCATTGGCGGCTTGGATGTGTTGGCCTTCACTGGCGGCATTGGCGAGCACGATGCTGTGCTGCGTCAACAAGTGGGTGATGCCCTCAGCTACCTCGGCGTGCAGGTGGACGAAGCCCGCAATGCGCAGGCCACTGGCGACAAAACTGTTTCAATTCACACCGACAATAGCGCCATTGAGGTGTGGGTCATCCCCACCGACGAAGGCCGTGTGGCCGCACAAGACGCTTTGGCGTTTTTATAAAAACAATTCAGAAAGCACGGCGTGACCATCAAAGACGCAATGAGCTGTTTCACCACCGGCGTGACCGTGGTGACCGCTCACACCCAAGGCCTTGACTGGGGCATGACTTGCAACTCCTTCAACACCGTGTCGCTGGACCCCGCCATGGTGCTGTGGAGCATTCGCAAAACCTCGGCCAGTCACGAGGCCTTCGTCACAGCGGGTGGCTACATGGTCAACGTGTTGGGCGCACAGCAAAAAGACATCGCCCTTCATTTTGCAAAGGGCACGCAAGCCGAACGCTTTGCCGACCAACAGCTGGTGCGTGGCGTGAACCAACACCCGCGTTTGGACGGTGTGATTGCTTGGTTTGACTGCCGCATTGCGCAAGTGGTATCGGCGGGCGACCACGACGTCTTGATTGGCGAAGTGCTTGACTTTGGCGTGCAAGCCGGCCACGGACTGGCTTATGCACAACGCAACTTTGGCGTGCTCGCGTCTTTTGAAGACTAAGCCATGGATATCTACGTTGTTTGGGCTTTCATTTTGGGCGTGATGTGCTCGGTCTCTTTGGTGATCGGCGCCTTGCTCGGGATTTATTTCAAGATGTCCCAACGCATCGTGGGTTTGATGGCAGCCTTTGGCGCTGGCGCCTTGCTGTCAGCCTTGGCCATTGAGTTGGTGGCGCCGTCGATCGATGCTTTTGTGCATGCCAGCTCGCCCGATGTGCGCGCCAAGGAAGTGCGCAATTTTTTCCATTTGGTGGCTGGGGCATTCGTAGGTGGCATTATTTTTGTGATGCTCGACTGGGTGCTGATCGAGCACGGCGGCTACCTGCGCAAAAAAGCGTCCCTCATTTCAAAAATCATGCACGAGCGGGCTCACTTGCCGCAGCATCAGACACAGCCTTTGCCAACCGGCGAAGAGCTAGAAAAAAAACATGCCTCGCACGACAACGCAGCCGTGGCCATTTGGCTGGGCAACCTGCTGGACGGTTTGCCCGAGAGCTTTGTGGTGGGCACGGTGCTCATGGCCACGGTCACCGCCAGCGTGCAGGCGGGCGTGGCAGTGGCGTTTTGGGATGTTTTGCCCTACACCTTGCTGGCGGGTTTGTTTTTGTCCAACTTGCCTGAGGCCTTGTCTAGTTCGGCGCAAATGCGCATGCAGGGCATGCGCGTGCAACGCATCTTGCTCATGTGGCTGTCTTTGGTGCTGATGACAGGCATTGCCGCTGCGCTGGGCGCGGTCATGGGCGAGTGGGTGCCGCACAACGCCATGGTGTTTATCGAAGGCCTAGCCGCAGGTGCCATGCTCACCATGATTTGCGCCGCCATGCTGCCCGAAGCCACGCATTTGGCGCCGCCCAACTGGGTGGGCTTGGCCACGCTGAGCGGCTTCTTTTCAGCCTTGCTGTTCAAAGTGCTCGAATAAACAGCAGCTTGAATGGTTTACAATTCCGCCCTGTTCGGTGGTATAGCTCAGTTGGTTAGAGCGCAGCATTCATAATGCTGATGTCGCAGGTTCAAATCCCGCTACCACCACCAAAATAAAAACCCACAGTCGCAAGGCTGTGGGTTTTTTCTTGGAACGTCACAATTGCACGCTGAGTAGTTATTGAGTAGATCACATGTCGAAAAAACAAGATCAGCGGCAGACAGCTGACCTTTTGGGAGATAAATCTCCCAAAATCTCTCGCGATGAGATTTTCTTACATGCTCCACAACAAAGATGGCCGTGGCCGTCGCGTGCCACGCGGACAGGCCTGGCAGTGGACGCACGACTTAGAAAGCCTCGATCACTTGGCATCGATTCTGGATTGGATTGATTTGCGCGTGTCTGTTGACCGCTTGAGTCTTTTGAATGTGTACCTCGATCACACCGAAATCACAGCGCCCAAAAATGCTGCTATTTCTTTTGTTAGCAAATCGCAAATTCTTTACAGCAAAGTGACCCTGCCCACCCGCGTGATTGACATGAGCCAGATTTCCGCCAACACCGCCACCCATTCATGAAAACAGCCATGCCAGTTAAATTCTCACAGCGGCTTGCACTTCTTTCGCCTGGAGATATTTCGGCCGTGATTCAAATGGCATGGGAAGACAGGACGTCCTTCGAAACCATCCAAGAGCGTGTGGGGCTGTCTGAGTCCGATGTCATTCAACTCATGCGCCACGAGCTCAATCCCAGCTCCTTTCGCCTGTGGCGCATGCGCATGAAAGGGCGAGTGACCAAGCACCGTGCTTTGCGAAGCCCTGAGATGAAATTTGAAGACCGTTGGGTGGCGAACCACCGTCGCGCCAATTGCTGATACAACCTTTTGTGGAGAACCCAATGACAGAAGACCCAAGATGCTGCGGAACCGGAACTTGCATCATCAACGAAGACGGTGAGTGTTGGTGCGGTCAAAAATGGAACGGGGAGACGATGTGTTTCCCAAAGTCCGATGACGCCACCCGTGTGGATGACCAGGCTTGTGGCCCCAGCCAAGCTGTTGCGGATTGATGGGCTTGGTGCAGCGCTTTTTCAAGCAGTGCCAAACCGCGCTTTTGTGCCATGGCACACAGCCGCGAACCATCTTTTTGTTTGCCTTTTTTGCGGTCTTCGATGGGTTCTTGCCTGTTTTGCCCGCTGAAATGTTTGTGGTGGCCTTGTGCATTCTCCAGCCGCAAAAAGGCAAAGTGGTGGTGTCGGTGTTTGCAGCGGCCTCTGCCTTGAGTGCGTTGTTGTTGGCCTTGGTTTTGGGCACGTGGCGCAATTCTGCTGAATTGCTGGGTCTGAACCTTCTTGGCGACCAAGGGCCACAGGCATTGCACATGGTACGCACCTGGGGACCGATCAGCCTGGTGTTTGTTTCTGTCTTTCCAGATTCACCACGCGCCTCCATCGCTTTGCTTGCTTTGAGCGGCGTGGCGCCTGCGTGGATCGCTGGCATGGTGTTCATTGGCAAAATGATGCTCTACGCCAGCCTGTTGTTTTTGATCCATCACTTGCCTTCGCGGGTGGGTCACTGGCGAGGTGCAGGAGCAAGCTGGCAGCGTTGGTTGCAGCGACGCGCTAGCCGTTTTGTGGCCTATTGCCGCCGCATTCGTTGGCTTGCGCGTTGCGCAAACCCAGTCACTTCAACGTTGTAAAAATTCGATCTATGGCTATGGGTAGCGTTCATTTATCAGACAGTATTTCTGGCAAGCTGGATGGCACTGGTTGGGTCTGGCACCAGAAAAGAAACATCTCAATTGCACCGTCGCACATGGCATTTATTTTTGTGGGTCTAGGGGCTGTCTCTCTGCTGATCGGCTTTGGGTTTTACTCGGTGGGCGCATCGCTGGTGCTGCCCTTTTGCTTGGTAGAAATTGCGGCGCTGCTGTTGGCTTATTTTTACAACGCAATGCATGCCAATGATTATGAAAAATTAATTGTGGATGGCAACGTCATCACCCTCGAGAGCAAGGTTGGTTTCAAAACGCACCAGGTGCAGCTGGTGAAATCGCTGACGCGAGTCGACACATTGAGCCATCTGAATGAACTGGTGCAGCTGAGACAGGGCACAAAAAACACATATTTTGGAAAGTTTGTGCATGCCAATTTGAGGCCTCAGTTGGCTCGACAAATTTCAGAGCGACTGCGCCTAATCTAAGCTGGCATTGGACAGCAGCGCATCCACATCTTGCAGTCTTTTTAAGGGGTCAAGTTCGCGCAACAGCGCTTGTTTTTGTTCAGCCTCGATGCCCATGGCTTCTGCGTAACGGTTGGCCACCCAGCCACATTGGTCCAACAGATAGGGCTGAAAAATGGGAAGTCCTTGGCTTTGTCCCATTTGCTGGGCACGCGCGATCACTTGACCCAGTCGATCCGCGTGCTTTTGAAGTGCCGTTGGTAAGTCAACTTCAGGGTCGTTTGCCAGGTAAGTGACTTCTCCTTGCCAGACGCCGAATGGTCCGGCTTGTGTGTCGTGCAATTCAAAGCGAGCCCCGCCTTGGCATGTGACGGCAAACAGATTGGGTTGTATCTGCTGAAATTTGCGGATGTGTGCCACACAACCGAAGGCGTGCAACACAGGCACCTCGCCTGGCACCTGCACCTCGCTGCCCTTTTTCAACCACACCACACCAAACGCAAGGCCTTGCTGGTGGCAACGTTTGATCAAGTCAAGGTAGCGAACTTCGAAAATTTGCAGCGACAGCATGCCGTCAGGAAACAAGCCATGCGACAGGGGGAAAAGAGGAATTGTGTCTCTCATGGTGTGGTGATGTTTTTTCAGTTGGACACTAGCCTAGCAGCGAACTGTCACCGACAAGTTCAAGATAGGCATCTTCTAAGGTGACGGCTTGCACACTCACGGCGCTGACCTGAGTGCCGTCCAGCGCTTCAACGATGTCTCGCAAGCCCAAGTCGCCAGGGAGCAACAGACGCAACTGCCCCGTGTGTTGGCGAACGGTCCACCCTAAATCAAGCGCCCGTTGCATGAGGGCTGCGTGGTCTTCAGATTGCACCTTGGCCACCGCTTGGCCAGGGACGCGGGCCAACAACTCAGGCACGCTGCCCTCAGCCACAACTTTGCCGCTGCGCATCAGTGCGACTCGGCTGCACAGCCTTTGGGCCTCGACCAGATGATGGCTGGTGAGCAAGAGGGTTGTGCCGCTGTCACGCAAGCCCTCGATCAGACGCCAAAGGTCCATGCGTGCTTCTAAATCCACAGCTGCGGTGGGCTCGTCCAGCACCAGCAACTTGGGCCGGTGTATCAAGGAAACGGCGAGGTGCAGCCGTTGTTTCCACCCGCCTGAGAGTTGACCCACTCGGGTGCTTGCGAAGTGGTCTAGCTCAAAGCTGCGCATCAGCTCGGCCACCCTCTGTGTGCCTTCCTTGTCAGACAAACCGTACAAGCGGGCAAAAAAGCGCAGGTTTTCAGCAGGCAGCAAATCGGGGTACAGGGCGCAGTGCTGCGAACACACGCCAACAATGCCTCGCGCGCGATGACCCAGTTCGCTCAACGGCTCACCCATCAGCCGCACCTGCCCATCGTCGAAAGACAGAAGCTTGCTCACAATGTTGAGCACGGTGGATTTGCCACAGCCATTGGGGCCGAGAAGACCCACCACTTCACCTGGCCCGACCCGCAGGCTAAAACCATCCAGCACATGGTGGCTGCCAAACCACTTGTGAACGTTGTCGATTTCTAAAACTGCAGTCATTTGGTTTTGTCCACACCCAGCAAATGCCGGTATGACTGGATGCCCAAAGCCAGAGACAGGCCACAGAACACCACCAAAAAAGTCAACTCAAAACGCAGTTCATCCAAGCCCATGCCGTAAGCGGCCACACCTTTGAAAGCTTGGTTCATGTGCAGCATGGGGTTGATTTGCGCCACGGCTTGCATGCTCTGAGGCATGATTTCGAGTGGGAAAAAGGTGCCACCCAACACCAGCAGCGGCACACCAATGGCCGACAAGGCCACCACCACTTCTTCGCTGCGCCGGGCAAAGCGTGCGCCCAGAAAAAAACCCATGCCCACATAAGAAAACACAGTAAGCAGTAAAACCACACCGCCCAATAAAAGGCTGCCATGGTACTGAACGCCAATGAGCAGGGCAATGCTGTAGAGCATGACCACTTGCATCAACGCCAACAACAGCTGAGCCATGACCACGCCTAGAAAGTAGGCTGCGGGATGCAAGGGCGTGGTGAGCAAACGGGGCAGGGTGCCGCGTTCACGCTCGGCAGCGATCACTGCCACCGTGCCGCCCAGACAGCTGAAAAAAAGCGCGGCACCTATCAAAATACCTGCCGCTGCGGCATCGAGGCCAGCGCGCATGCTGTCGTTGTGTGCATAGACCAAACCAAACAGCAGCATCATCGTTGAGGGGAACACGGCCCAAAAAATCAGGCCGCGCTTTTGCCGCCATTGCTCCAGCAGCAACCGCTGTGCAACGGCTAGTGTTTGCACCCACACAAGATGGCTGGTGTGCATCACAAGGCCCTCTGAAAGCTGGCGGCATCTGGAAGCACGGTGTCCAGTGCTTTTGCCGACATCAGCACACCCGGTATGCCTGCACCCGGGTGCGTGCTCGCACCCACCATGAACAGGTTGTCAATGTCTTCGCTTCGGCTGTGCGGTCTGAACCAAGCGCTTTGCACCATGATCGGCTCCAGCGCAAAGGCCGCCCCTTTGTAAGACAAC
Organism: Comamonadaceae bacterium; assembly: GCA_027485285.1. Lineage (GTDB taxonomy): Bacteria > Pseudomonadota > Gammaproteobacteria > Burkholderiales > Burkholderiaceae_C > Limnohabitans. The sequence continues at coordinate 16,537 of JAIXRH010000078.1, forward strand.
AGCGTGTCTTGAAAGTCTTGCGGGGTGGTCATGAACGAGACGGTCAGGTGTTCGCTCAGATTGGGCAGAACCGTCTCTTCCAGCGCTTGGGCAATGGCGGCGCGGTAGGGCTCTGCTTGCGCCGCCCAGTCGGTGCCGCTTTGGAGGTTGGGGACGGGCGCCAGAACATAAAAGGTATCGCAACCCTCTGGCGCCATGGCAGGGTCGGTGGCGGTCGGACGATGCAAGTAAAGGCTGAAATCGTTGGGCAGGTGGTGGCGTTTGAAGATGTCTGTCAACAGCGCTTCATAGCGCGGGCTCATCATCATCATGTGGTGCGGCACGTCCTCAAAACGTTTGTTCGTGCCAAAGTACCAGACGAAAAGGCTCATCGAATACTTGCCCTTCTCGACCTTGGCGTCGGTCCACACCTGGCGGTGTTGCGGCTCGATCAGGTGCTTGTAGGTCCAAGCCGCATCGCTGTTGCAGACCACGATATCGGCCGCAATTGATTCTCCGCTGGTCAGCGTGACGCCACAGGCGCGTCCATCGCTGATATCAATGCGGCCAACTTCAGCGCCCATGCGCAGCGTGCCGCCCATGCCTTGGATCACATCCACCAAACCGTTCACCAACACACCCGTCCCGCCCATCGCCCAGTGCACGCCAAAGCGCCTCTCGAGTGCATTGATGAGTGCGTACACGCAGGTCACAGAAAACGGGTTGCCGCCAATCAACAGCGACTGCAGGCTCAAGACTTGGCGCAACTTGGGATGCTGAATGTGCGTGGCGACCATCGCATGCAGGCTTCGCCAGCCCTTCATGCGGATGATCGCGGGCACAGCCTTGAACATTTCGCCCATGCTGTCAAAGGATTGGCAGCTCAAGGTGTCAAAGCACAGGTCCAAACAAAGGTCTGCCTCAGCCAAGAAAGCGGTGTATCCCGGCCCCGCCGTGGGATCAATGCGCAGCACCTCGGCTAGCATTCGCTCGGGGTCACCGCTGTAATCGAAGTGGTCTCCGTCGTCGAATCGAATTCGATAAAAGGGATCCATTAACCGCAGCACCACGTCGTCTGCCAATTGGCGTCCAGCCAGACGCCACAGTTCTTCCAGCAAGAGCGGTGCGGTGACGATGGTTGGGCCAGCGTCAAAGGTGTGGCCGTCAACATGGATCACGCGGGCACGGCCGCCAGGCGCATCCAACTTCTCGAGCACCTGCACACGCCAACCTTTGGCGCACAGGCGCACGGCCGCTGCCAAGCCACCAAAACCACTGCCAATCACCAGCGCCAATGGGGCTTGGGTGTCTGCCTGGCGTGGGGGCTGCTCAGTGGCGCTGGCGTTCATCGGCATCAACGGGTTGTTTTCGTATGTCGTATTGATAAAGAAGCCAAAGACGATTTTTAAAGCAAGATTATTTTGGTCTAAGGTTAAGTCATGGGCGTGCAATCAGGCAAATGACCTTGTGTCAGCGACCTGATTTCTAAAATCGTACCTGCTCGCTTTCGGTTTTAATCACGCGATGGAACGTTTTGCTGAGAACACGATGACAGAAAACCCAAGAAGTGCCTGCGCAAGCCAAAGTTGTATGACCTTTTATGAATCACTCGCCAACTTGGCGCAGCAAGCCATTGGTGAGCGCGTTCGCGCCATGACTGGCTCCACCTCAGATTTGGATGATTTCAAGTCGCCAGCGGGCGACGGTGGTTTGTTTGGACCCGACTCGGTCACATGGCGGGTGCATGCCAATTTCACGGCCATGATGGTGGGCGGGCTGTCATCGTTGGTGGTTCAGTCCTTGCACCCTCGGGCTTTGGCAGCTGTTTGGGACCATTCAGATTTTCGAAACAAACTTCAAAGCAGGTTGGGGCGGACGGCCTATTTTGTGGCGGCGACGACTTACGGCAGTGAGGCCATGGCCAAGCAGGCCATCGATCGTGTGAATGCGATTCATGCACACATTCGCGGGACAGACCTAGAGGGCAAGCCATACACGGCCAATGAGCCAGCCCTGCTGCGTTGGGTTCATCTGGCGGAGGTCAGTTCATTTCTGAGCGCTTACCAACACCTGTCAAAGAAGCCGCTGACTCAGCTGGAGTGCGACCAATACATAGGTGAAATGCGTCAAATTGGCCATTTGTTGGGGGCCGTGGATTTGCCATTGACTTGGCAATCTACTCAAGATGAGTTGGCTGGATTTCTGAGCCAATTGCGATTCGATGCGCGTGCCAAGGACATCCTCAAAGTCGTTGAAAACTATCCCACCGATCTGCTCAATCAGCCGTTCATCGCGCTCATCCTGAAGGCCGCATTGGATGTGATGCCTTCGTGGGTGCTTCAGCTGATTGAGAAAAAGCCAAGGTGTGCGTTGCAGGCGCAGGTCACCAAATTGGCGTTGGTCGTCGTGTCCGAGCCGATTCAGTGGGCGCTGGATCAGCAAGGTGTTTGCGCTGTGGCACGCCGCAGGGTTGCGGGCGTTTACTGAAAAGACTGGGATTGAGGTGTGAAACAGGCCACCAAATCAGAGGGCATGTCTGGCGACTGTCGGGACAGGTAGTCGCGAATAAAAGGCGCTGCCAACCACGGCTGTGTGTAGCCACTCCAGATGGCGTTGGGCACGATGGTGAATTCACCATTGCTTGCTTTGAGTGTGACCACCGCTGGCAAAAGCGTCTCAAATTCAACTTCGACCACAAGCCACGGCCCACTCGACCAAGCGCTGGCAATTTTTGCTGATTGGGAGCTGGGCGGGCTATAGGCTTGGATGAGGCTGAGGGCTTGGCGATAGACAGCCCCATCGGCGTTCACTTGGGTGACGTCTTTGCAGTTTCGGGTTTGGCTGACCCAAGCGTTTTTGAGCTCCCCCAAAACATCCACCTTGCGCCCATCGATGGAGAGCAAGGTTCCGTTGTCAGTGGGCACCACATGGATGTGCGTGAGCAAGACACCGCAAATGACCAACACTAAAAGCGGGATGGAAACTCTGGGGTGCATCAATGAATGAAAAATCAGCGGAATGCTTGCAAGTATTGATCGATCGCAAACACGCCGTAGGACACCACGCCCAACAAACTGAAAAACACGGCCAACACATACCAAGTGAGGTTGAATTCAGTGGTTTCGTAGCGATGCAGCTGCTGCATCAAAGGCGCGACGCTTAAAAACTGTTGCCCATTGAAAGTGAACTGCAGCTCGCTCATGGAGAAAGTGACTTTGTATTTCTCGTACAAGTACTTTTTGTATTCAGGGTTGCTGAGTTGTCTTTCGTGACGCAGCCAAACCTTGGGCTTGCGCTTCTTGGTGAGGGGCCTGTGGGTCTGTGTCATGGGGGGAAACATTGTAAGCCTGAGCTTGCGCAGACTGAATGACATTGTTGCCACTTGGGGCGCGGGGTCAGCGGTTGAATAAGCCCAACGTGCGCTTGAGGCCCTTGATCGTTAGGCTGGCAAACGCCAACACCAGCACGGTGCCCACCCAGTCCCCCAAGCCCATGACCAAGGCGCCTTGCAGCCAGTGGTCTGAGAGCCCATTTCTGGCAAACCAAATTTGATGCAGCGCGGCATTGGTGACGGCAAAAAGCACCGACAGTTTGAAGAATCCTGCAGACGTCAAACCGGTCAACTGCGGGCTGAGCCGAAAAAAATGAACCGCGATGTGGCGGGACAAATAGGGCGCGCCACCAGAGATCAGGGATGTCACGATGTTGTAGACGTCTGCGTCGGGCGTCAATGAGTAGTTGATGACCAGCGATGCCGCTGCGATACCCACAGCGCCCGCCAATGGCAACACCAGCACCAGCAACAGTCGCAGGCCGCTGGGAAGGTAAATCCAATTGGTGCCATGCGAAAACTCAGACCAATTGAACCAATGCATGTTCAGGTGGTAGGCGTAAAAGTACGCCATCGCACATACAAGCACCAAAGCTGCTTGTATGTGAAGGCCAGTTTTTTCTTCCGTTTGCATCCCCTCAATTGTAATTTCATTCAACTGAGGGGCAGCGCACAGGCCTTAGGGCTGCTGCTGGTGCAACTGCACCACGGTTTCGGCTCGCTTGCGGTAGCGGATGTTGAGCATTTCAACGCCCAGCGAAAACGCCATGGCAAAGTAGATGTAGCCCTTGGGGATGTGGTGGCCCAAGCCTTCGGCCATCAGCACCACGCCCACCACCACCAAGAAGGTGAGGGCCAGCATTTTGATCGAGGGGTGGTTGGACACAAAGCGGCCAATGCTGGATGCAAACGCCATCATCAGGCCCACAGAGGCGATGACGGCGGCAATCATGATGGCCACGTCGTCCACCATGCCCACTGCGGTGATGATGGAGTCGAGGGAGAACACCAAGTCGATCACCATGATTTGCAAAATGACAGACACCATGGTGTTGCCAGCCGCCGAACCACCGTGGGTCTCTTCGCCTTCGAGCGACTGGTGAATTTCAGCTGTACTTTTCCAAACCAAGAACAGGCCACCCAAAATCAAGATCAAGTCGCGGCCCGAAATGGCTTGGTCGAACACCGTGAACAAAGGCTGAACCAAGCCCATGATGACCGACAACAGCAACAGCAAAGCAATGCGCATGAACATGGCCATGAACAAGCCAAGGCGGCGGGCAAACTCACGCTTGTCAGGTGGCAGCTTGTCCACCAAGATGGAAATGAAAATGATGTTGTCAATGCCCAGCACCAGCTCGAGTGCAGTGAGGGTGGCAAAGGCAATCCACGCTTGTGGGTCGGTCAAAAGTTCCATGTCCATGTCCTAATTGAGGGATCGCCACATCCTAGCGATCCCTCAATAGTCCACAAGCTGTGTGCATTTAGCGCAGGTGGGATGCCAAGGCTTATTGGTGTTTGAAGGCCGCAGGGCGTTTGTTGACAAAAGCGTCCATGCCTTCTTTTTGGTCTGCCGTGGCAAACAAGGCGTGGAACAAGCGGCGCTCAAACATCACGCCATCGGCCAAACCGCCTTCAAAAGCGCGGTTGACCGATTCTTTGGCAGCCATGGCAGCAATTTGCGAGTAGCCGCAAATCATCAGGGCTGCGCCCAAGGTTTCTTCCATGAGTTTGTCCAAGGGGACGACGCGGCTAACCAAGCCTGAGCGCTCTGCCTCGGTGGCATCCATCATGCGGCCCGTCAAGGCCAAGTCCATGGCTTTGGATTTGCCCACGGCCCGAGGCAAACGCTGAGTACCGCCCGCACCTGGAATGACGCCGAGTTTGATTTCGGGTTGGCCAAACTTGGCGTTGTCGGCGGCAATGATGAAGTCGCACATCATGGCCAGCTCGCAGCCACCGCCCAAGGCGAAGCCGCTGACGGCGGCAATGACGGGTTTGCGGATGCTGCGGATGGTTTCCCAGTCGCGGGTGATGTAGTCGTTCTTGTACACATCGGCAAAGCTGTAGGTGGCCATGGCACCAATGTCGGCGCCTGCGGCAAAGGCTTTTTCGCTGCCCGTGATGACCATGCAGCCAATGGCTTCGTTGGCATCAAAGTCTTTCAGGGCTTGGCCCAACTCAACCATCAACTGGGCATTCAGTGCATTGAGCTGCTTGGGGCGGTTGAGGGTGATGACGCCCACTTGGTCGGATTCGGTGTGGACGGTGATGAATTCGTAGCGCATGGCGTGGCTTTCCAAGAATGAGTGGATGCGGGTGAAAGGTGTGATGGCTTGGGCACAACTATAGGCTGAGCCACTGCTGGACAAGCTTGGGGTTGTCCAGCGCGAGACGCCAAGTGCTGTTGGCTTTGGCGTCGGGCACAGCGAGGGTGAGGTGAAGCAGTTGCTGGTCACGGCTGACAAGGGCCTTTACTTTTTTGGCCGTGCCGGCATACAGCAGCAAGTCGTCGAGTTTTTTGATGCGCCAGGCTGTGTGGGTCTGCGCACTTGCTTTGCCAGCCACTTCCACCCCCAGCCACTCATCGCCTGGTGCAAAGCCTGCCTTGTGCGCCGCGCTGCCGCTGAGCACGGTTTTGATGTGCACCGCGTGGTCTTGCGTCACACGCAGGCCCAAGCGTTGGGCCAACTGGGCTGGGTCGCGGTGCACACCCACACCATGCGAGGCAAGCAGCTTTTCAATTGGTAGCTCGCGTGTGCCATGCACCCAGGCTTTGAGCTCGGGCGCCCATGAACGACCGGTGAGTTCTTTCAAAACGGCCAGCACATCGACTTCGGTCATGGGCCCATCGTGTTTGCCAGTGCAGCAGCGCACCCACAAGGCACGCATCACATCGTCCAGTGACACGCTGTGGTTTTTCACGCCATGCAGGCGCAGCGACAGGTCTAGACACAAAGCCACCAGTGCGCCTTTGGTGTAGTAACTCACCGTGAGGTTGGGGCTGTTGGCGTCTTGGCGGTAGTACTTGGTCCACGCCTCAAAGCTCGACTGCGCCACGCTGTGCACCTCGCGCCCAGGCGTTTGCAGCACTTGGTTGATGGTTTTGTTGAGCAGCTTCAGGTACTGGGCATCATCAATCAGCCCAGCACGGCGCAGCAGCAAATCGTCGTAGTAGCTCGTGAAGCCTTCGAAGAACCACAGCAGTTGTGTGTAGTTTTCTTGGGTGTAGTCATAGCGCGCAAACTCGGCGGGTCGTAAGCGCTTGACGTTCCAGGTGTGGAAGTATTCGTGGCTGATGAGGCCCAAGAGCGTGGTGTAGCCGTCGCTCTGTTTGGCGTCATCCAGGCGCGGAAGGTCAGCGCGATTGCAAATGAGTGCCGTCGAGTTTCGGTGCTCTAAGCCGCCATAACCATCGGCCACCGCGTTGAGCATGAACACGTAGTGTTTGTGCGGCGTGGCAGAGCGCTTGTTGTTGGGTTTTGAGTTTCCGTGCCAAAAACCGATGGCGATTTCGCAAATTGTTTGCACATCGCGCAGCAAGCGTTCACCGTCAAACGCGGGCGTGGCACCTGCCACCACAAAGCGGTGTTCGATGCCACAGGCTTTGAAGCTGCCGCTCCAAAACGCGCCCATCTCCACGGGGCAGTCCACTAGCTCGTCGTAGTTGGCGGCCACATAAGTGCCAAAGCCTTGGCGGTCGGTTTGAACGGGGGTGAGGCCCGTAGCGACTTGCCAAGCGCGGGCGCGTGATGTGTTGGCTGCGTTGAACGACTTGGCCACAAGCTCTAAATGATGCGGCTCCTCCGTTCTGCCTTCGACTTGTAAGCACAAGCTTGTGCCATTGAAAAAGCCACGCTGTGTGGTCAGCCAAGCTGTGCGCACTGAGTCGTCGTGCGCATGCACTTGGTAGTGCAGGGTGAGGGGCTTGCCTGCTGCACAGTCCAATGCCCAAGTGGTTTTGTCCAGCTGCTGCACGGCGACGGCACGCGTGCCTTGGCGTGCGCGGATGCCCGTGATTTGTTTGGCAAATTCGCGGACCATGTAGCTGCCGGCAATCCACACTGGCAGCGACACGCGCTGGCCTGCTGCAGGTTGGGCAATGGTGAGGGTGACGCCATACAGGTGGGCGTGCAGGTCGGCGGCTTCGATGCGGTAGTGCATGGCGTTAAGTGGCTGCAGCGCCCAGCAAGCAGGTCAAGGTGGACACCACGGTCAAGCGAAAGCGCATGGTCATCCAATCACGCAGGCCCGCTTCGGGCCATGTTTTGCGGTCCACCAAATAGCAGGCCAGCAGCAGCAAGGCCAACAAAGGTAAGCCAGCGAAGGCGGGCATGATGACCGCAACCCATGCCACCAAGGAGGGAATCACGCCCCACACCATGTGGAGCTTGCGCTGCGGTGCGTTGTGGCGCAGACCAATGCCCCAATGGATGCCACCCAAAAATGCTGCGATGGTGGCCGCATAAGCACTCAAGGCAATCGCCACAAACGGATGCGCTTCAGGGGTGACGATCCACATGAAAAAGGCCAGCACCACAAACGGGATCAGGCCTGCATAACCCAAGCGTTCAATCAGTTGGCCTGCATCGCTGTCGGGGGTGATGGGGGAGTGAACCATGGCGAACTCGTTTCTTCTTGTGATGGGGCTTGATTACTTGCTGGCGTCGGCCAGCAGGCGTTCAATTTTGGCGCTGTCAATGGCACCTGGCACGCGCGTGCCGTCTTGCGCCACCAGCGTGGGTGTGCCGGTGATTTTGTATTTGCGTGCAAACTCAAGGTTGCGGTCAATTGCAGCGGTGTTGCACTGAGCGGTGGGGGCAGGCATGTCTTTTTGCATCAGGTTCACCCAAGTGGCGGCGGGGTCTTTGGCGCACCACACATTGCGCGATTTTTCGACCGAGCCTGGCCCCAGCACGGGCAGCAAGAACACATACACCGTCACGTTGTCGACCTTGGCCAAGTCGCGCTCAAAGCGTTTGCAAAAGCCGCAGTTGGGGTCTTCAAACACGGCGAGCTTGCGCTTGCCATTGCCGTTCACGAGGGTGAAGGCGTCTTTGAGTGGCAAGGCGTTGAAGTCAATCGCGCTCAATTTGGCTTCGCGCTCTTCGGTCAGGTTGCGCTTGCTTTTGGTGTCAATCAAGTTGCCTTGAATCAGGAAGTTGCCCGCAGCGTCGCTGTAATAAATCTCGTTGGTGCTCAGGCGAAGCTCGTAAATGCCAGCCAAGGGCGTGGCGGTGATTTCTTCAATCTTGGGGATTTGCGGAATGCGTTCACTCAGGTTTTTTCGAATCGTGGCTTCATGGCCTTGGGCCATGGCGCTGGAAACAATAAGGGCCATCAGGGCAGCGGCGGCGAATGAGCGAAAGGGATGTGGCATGGGGTTGGCGTTTAAAAGTAGGTTAGCCCAAAAGGTGTTCGGTGTCGGGTCAGCGTTTTTTTGTGGGCGCTTAGCCCATGGCTTGTTGCATGGTCCAAGCCTTGACAGATGCCAAGTGATTGAACCCATTCATGCCCCAGTTGCGTACAGCTTGCACGCCGGGGTTGGGGTGGGCAAACAAGCGTTGCAAGCCGTCGCAGGCCAGCCACGTGGGCACCATGTCGGCTTTGCGGGCACGTTCGTAGCGGCGCAAAAAGTAACGGTCGCCCGCGCTGCGCCAGTAGTCTTTGGCCTCGCGGGCTTTCAGCACATTCGCCAGTTCGGCCACATCGGCCAAACCCAGGTTCAGGCCTAAACCTGCCAGGGGGTGAATGCTGTGCGCCGCATCGCCCGCCAATGCCCAAGCGCTGCCATCGGCAAAGTTGCCCGTCCAACGGTCGGCACAAGCCAGTTGCAACGGCCACATGGCGCGTTCGCTGGTCAATTCAATGTGGCCGAGCACACCGTGGCTGGCTTGTTCAAGTGCTGTGCCAAATGCTTCCGCACTCCAAGCCAGCATCTCTTTGGCGCGCTCGGGGGGCAGCGACCACACCAAGCTGGCGGTGCTGCCCAGCGCGCCGCCCAAGGGCAGCAGCGCCAAAATTTCTAAGCCGTGTGCGCCGCGGTGAAACCACTGCAGTGCCTGTTGGCGGTGCGGCGTGCTGCAACGCACGCGGGCGGCCACGGCGTGTTGCTGGTAGGGCAGCACGTCAAAGTTCACCCCCAGCTCAGCGCGGGTGGCGCTGGCGCGGCCTTCGCACACCACAGTCAAGGCGGCGGGTTCGGGGGCGGCGAGTGGGGCAATTTCGGCTTGGTAACGCACGGCCTCAGCCAGTTGCGCTTCAAGCACGGGCACGTCTACGATCCAAGTCAGGCCCTCGGGCGTAGGGCTTTCAAAGTGGGTGAAGCCGCCGTCGTCGCCCCACACGCGCATGTGTTGCACTGGGGTGGCGTTCAAAGCATCGGGCCAGCATCGCAAACTAGACAATAAGTCACGAGAAGCGCTGTTAAGAGAGTAAGCCCTAACGTCCTGCGATGTTTTGGGGGCCGAGGTCACCAAGCCCACACGCAGCTTTTGGCGTGCAAGCAACAGGGCCAAGGTGCGCCCCACCATGCCATCGCCGCGAATACAAACGTCCAGTTTTTGAGCCATGCGACGATTGTAGGAGGGCGGCACAATGCCGCATGACATCCAGCTTTCAGCCTTCCATTTCGCAAGCCCAAGCGGCCGCTTTGCCCATGCATTCGCCCGCCCAGTTTGAAGCTCGCATTGCCGCCTTATGGGTTTTTCCCATCAAGTCGTGTGCGGGCATCTCGGTGCAGGAAGCCGTGCTCACCCCTACGGGCCTTGCCCACGATCGCGCTTGGATGGTGGTTGACGCCGATGGCGAAATGGTCACCCAGCGTGAACTGCCGCGCATGGCGCTGATTCAGCCGAGTTTGGTGTACGCGGGCACAAGCTTGGCTGAGCTGGTGTTGTCCGCCAGTGGCATGGCTGCATTGCATTTGCCGTTGACGGCTAGGGATCTAGCCGAGGTTCACGCCATCCAAGTCCGTGTGTGGGACGACCAAGTGTCTGCCTTCGACATGGGTGATGCAGTCAGCAAATGGCTGACCGAGTTTTTGGGCAGCAGCTTAGGCCCCTTGCGTTTGGTGCGCTTTGACGACACACACCATCGCCCCAGCAGCGCCAAGTGGACGCAAGGCTTGCCGTCGCACAACCAGTTCAGTGATGGTTTCCCTGTGTTGGTGACCAGCACCGCATCGCTGAATGAACTCAATGCCCGCTTGCAAACCCAGGGCGAAATGGCGGTGGACATGCGGCGTTTTCGCGCCAACGTGGTGCTGGGTGAAGACGCTCAGTTGCACCCATTGAACGCGCACGATGAAGATCGCATTGGCACGCTCACTTGTGACACCGAGCACGAGCCCGCGCAGCTCACGCCTGTGAAGCCTTGCCCACGTTGCCCCATCCCCAACATCGACCCCGATTCAGGCCAAAGCCACCCTGCGGTCCATGACACCTTGCAGGCCTATCGCCAAGACCTGCGTGTGAATGGTGCACTCACGTTTGGCATGAACTGTTTGCCCGTCGCGGGCATTGGTCAAGTGTTGCGTGTGGGCCAACGCGTCCGCGCCGATTGGGCGTTTTAAGCCGATCCGCTGTCACTTTCAGCGCGCAGGGTTGGGCATGACGGGGCGTGCCAACTCGCGCAAGATGCCGCCACTTTGCACGCTGCCTGTGCTGCCCCCCTCGCCGCGCACCCGTGCTTCGCAGGCTTCGCGGTCTTCACCCTTGAACACGCGGCAGCGTTTGAATTGGTTCTTTTCAAACAAATTCGCTGTGGTTTCGCTCAGCAAGTTGCGCTTGGCCTCCGCCAAGGCATTGCGTGCCTCTAGTCGGCAAGCCGCAAGGTCATGTGTGGCCTGCTGCGCCTCGCATTCAGCCAAGTCTTGTTGGTAACGGGCCGTGAGTTCATCTGGCGCTTGGGCTGGGGTTTGCGCCTGTGCCAAGAGGCCAAAGCTGGCGACCAGCAGTGCCTGGGCGGCGACAAAGGCAGTTCGAAAAACGATTGGGTCAGTGCGGTTCATCAGTGGGTCCAAGGCGAGTGAGCCGCCTCATTACAATCTACACCAGTTACAAGGATATTTTTATGAGTTTGAAATGCGGCATCGTGGGTTTGCCCAACGTTGGCAAATCCACCCTGTTCAACGCCCTGACCAAAGCGGGCATCGCGGCTGAGAATTACCCCTTTTGCACGATTGAACCCAACACTGGCGTGGTCGAAGTGCCTGACCCACGCCTACAGCAATTGGCCGAGATCATCACCCCAGAGCGCATCGTGCCTGCGATTGTGGAATTTGTGGACATCGCCGGCCTCGTGGCAGGCGCCAGCACAGGCGAAGGCTTGGGCAATAAGTTTTTGGCGCACATCCGCGAAACCGACGCCATTGTCAACGTGGTGCGCTGCTTTGAAGACGACAACGTGATCCACGTCGCCAACAAGGTCGACCCCATTGCTGACATCGAAGTCATTCAGACCGAGCTGTGCTTGGCCGACTTGGCTGCCGTGGAAAAAGCCATTCACCGCGTCAGCAAAATTGCCCGCTCTGGCGACAAAGAAGCCGTCAAACAAATGGCCATTCTTGAGAAGTGCCAAACCGCGCTCAACGACACCAAGCCAGTGCGCACCATCGACTTCAGCAAAGAAGAGCTGGTGGAACTCAAGCAGTTCTTCTTCATCACCGCCAAGCCCGCCATGTTTGTGGCCAACGTGTCGGAAGACGGCTTTGAAAACAACCCTTTCTTAGACCGCCTCAAAGAGTTTGCGAAAGCGCAAAACGCGCCCGTCGTGGCGATCTGCGCCAAGATCGAAGCCGAGTTGTCTGAGATGGAAGACGCTGATCGCTTGGAGTTCTTGAAAGAACTCGGCCAAGACGAGCCAGGCCTGAACCGCCTCATCCGCTCTGCCTACACACTGTTGGGCTTGCAAACCTACTTCACCGCTGGCGTGAAAGAAGTGCGCGCCTGGACCATCCGAGTGGGCGACACCGGCCCGCAAGCGGCGGGCGTGATTCACACCGATTTCGAAAAGGGCTACATCCGCGCCCAGACCATCGCGTTTGACGACTTCATCGCCTTCAAAGGCGAACAAGGGGCCAAAGACGCAGGCAAGATGCGCGC
>JAIXRH010000065.1 GCA_027485285.1 Comamonadaceae bacterium
CAGCGCGATGCGCAGGCCCAGGCTGTGTTGCAAGCTGAATTGCAAAAAGCACAGCGCCAACATGTTGAGCTGCTGCGCGCGTGGAACAACGGCGAGCCCGAGCGGCGTGCCGATGAGCACCGCCAGCCCCAAAAATACCAAGACCGCGTGGCTCAGTTGCGCGCCGCATTGCAACGCGCAGAGGCTGATGTGGCCGGGCTGCAGCGGGAGTTGGCGCGCTTGGGTCTGCCCGCTCCCGCTGGAGCCAAGCCATGACAAATCTCAGCCCAGCCCAACCCAGCTACGCGCAAGCCTTTGACCTGCTGGCCACCTTGGTGGCTGTGGTGCGCACCGATGGCATGGTGGTGTTTGCCAATGCAGCCCTTGAGGATGTGATGGGCGTGTCGCGCCGCACCATTGAAGGCTCGTCACTGGCCAGCTATTTCACACACACGCAGGCGTTTGACAATGCCCTACAAGGTGCCCAGACCCATGCGTTTGCCACCCTGCGCTACGACGCGCACTTGCGCCGTCCACTGCAAGATGCCTTGCCCGTGCACGTCATCGTGGCGCCCACCGATGTGACGGGCGAGGTGCTGGTCGAGCTGCTGCCCCTTGAGCAGCAAACCCGTCAAGACCGCGAAGAACGCTTGATGGACCAAGCCCAAGCCAACAAAGAGCTGATTCGCAACTTGGCTCACGAAATCAAAAACCCCTTAGGCGGCATCCGTGGTGCAGCGCAGTTGCTGCAAATGGAGGTCGAGAGCAAAGACCTCATCGAATACACCCAGGTCATCATCCACGAGGCCGACCGCTTGCAGCTGTTGGTGGACCGCTTGTTGGCCCCGCATCGCCGTCCGCATGTGGTGGGCGATGTGAACATCCACGAGGTGTGCGAGCGGGTGCGCAGCTTGATCTTGGCTGAGTTTCCTAAGGGCCTGCGGGTGGTGCGTGACTACGACACGTCCATTCCCGAATTCCGTGGTGATCGCGAGCAGTTGATTCAAACGGTGCTCAACATCGTGCACAACGCGGCACAAGCGCTGGCGGATCGTGTGTCAGGAGGCGACGCTGAGATCATTTTGCGCAGCCGTATCAGCCGCCAAGTGACTTTTGGCAAGCAACGCTATCGGTTGGCACTGGAATTGCATGTGATAGACAACGGGCCCGGCATTCCGCAAGACATCAAGGACAGGTTGTTTTTCCCCTTGGTGTCTGGCAGAGATGGCGGCTCAGGCTTGGGGCTGAATTTGGCACAAACTTTTGTGCAGCAGCACCATGGCTTGATTGAGTGTGACAGTGTGCCGGGACGCACGGATTTCAAAATTCTCATCCCGCTGCCTTGACGCTTCGATGGCCCCTAACTTAGAACAGAAAGTGCCGAGATGAAATCGATTTGGATTGTGGATGACGACCAGTCAATTCGCTTCGTGCTGGAAAAAGCGCTGTTGCGCGAGAGCCTGCCCACGCGCAGCTTCACCAGCCCACGCGAAGTGCTGCAAGCCCTCGACTCGGTGAGCGAAGAAGATGGCCCGCAAATTTTGGTCAGCGACATCCGCATGCCGGGTGGCTCGGGGCTCGATTTGCTCACCAAAGTCAAAGAGCGTTTGCCTGCACTCCCCGTCATCATCATGACGGCCTTTTCTGATTTGGACAGCGCGGTGTCGGCCTTTCAAGGTGGCGCGTTTGAGTATTTGCCCAAGCCTTTTGATTTGCCCAAAGCGGTGGAGTTGATTCGTCGTGCTTTGGGTGAAAGCCAACGCGAACAGGCCCAAACCGAAGCGCAAGATGCCGCGCCCGAAATGCTGGGGCAAGCCCCCGCCATGCAAGACGTGTTTCGTGCCATTGGCCGCCTGAGCCAAAGCCATGTGACGGTGATGATCACCGGCGAGAGCGGCTCTGGCAAAGAACTGGTGGCGCGCGCCTTGCACAAACATTCGCCGCGTGGGGACGCGGGTAACAAAGGCCCATTTGTGGCCATCAACACCGCCGCGATTCCCAAGGATTTGCTGGAGAGCGAGCTTTTTGGCCACGAGCGTGGTGCCTTCACGGGGGCGCAAACCACGCGTCGCGGTCGCTTTGAGCAGGCCGAGGGCGGCACGCTGTTCCTGGATGAAATTGGCGACATGCCCTTTGATTTGCAAACCCGTTTGCTGCGTGTGTTGAGCGATGGCACTTACTACCGCGTGGGCGGTCATAACGCGATCAAAGCCAATGTGCGCGTGATTGCGGCGACGCACCAAGACTTGGAAAAACGCGTCAAAGACGGCGTGTTCCGCGAAGACTTGTTTCACCGCTTGAACGTCATTCGCCTTCGATTGCCTCCTTTGCGGGAGCGACGCGAAGACATCCCCACTTTGACGCGCCACTTTTTGCAGCAGAGTGCACATCAATTGGGCGTGGAGTCCAAACGTATCTCGGATGGCGCACAAATGGTGCTCGATCAGTTTGCGTTTCCTGGCAACGTGCGTCAGCTTGAAAACATTTGCCACTGGCTGAGCGTCATGGCGCCTTCGCAAGTGATAGAGCCCAAAGATTTGCCGCCCGAAGTCACGCTCACAGGCGATGCTTTGGCGGCACTCAGTCACACTGGGCAAGACACATCAGGGTTCAGTGCCATCGTTGCGCCAGATGTGGGCCAAGCGCTGCCTCCTGCGGTGTCTTCTTTGACTGACAGTTCTGGTGGATCAGCGCCCGTGGCGCTCAACATGCCCAGTCACGATTGGGAGCAGGGCCTAGAAGTTGAGGCCATGGGCTTGCTCGTGGCGGGTCGTACCGATGTGTGGGAGGTGTTGGTCAACCGCTTTGAAGCGCGTTTGATTCAAACCGCCTTGGTCAACACGCGAGGCCGTCGCATCGAAGCCGCGCAAAAGTTGGGCATCGGCCGCAACACCATCACCCGCAAAATTCAAGAACTGGGGTTGGACGACTGATCAAGCCAGTGTCACGACCACAGGCACGTGGTCGCTGGGGCGCTCATTCTTGCGCGGTGCTTTGTCAATCACACAGGCTTGGACGGCGGGTTTGAGCGCGTCGCTCACCAAAATGTGGTCAATGCGCAAGCCACGGTTGCGGCGGAATGCAAACTCGCGGTAGTCCCACCAGCTGTAACTTTTCTCGGCTTGTTCGAACAAGCGAAACGCATCGTGCGTGCCTGAATCAATCAAGGCTTGGAAGTGGTCACGCTCTTCCACGGTGCAGTGGATGGTATCTTTCAAGGCCACGGGATCCCACACATCGCGGTCGTCGACGGTGATGTTGAAGTCCCCCATCAACACCAACTTGGGGTGTTGTTGCAGTTCTTGGCGCAACCAGGTTTGTAGCGCTTCTAGCCAACGCATTTTGTACACAAACTTGTCGCTGTCGGGCGCTTGGCCATTGGGGAAATACGCGCCGATCACACGCACGCCCTCGACCGTGCCTGCAATCACACGGGCCATGTCGTCTTCAAAACCGGGGATGTTTTTCACCACGTCGGTGGCTTCGCTGCGCGAGAGCAGGGCCACACCGTTGTAGGTTTTTTGGCCGAAGAACGCCACCTTGTAGCCTGCTGCTTCTATGGCTTCATGCGGAAATTTGTCGTCGGTGCATTTGGTTTCTTGCAGCACCAGCGCATCGACGGGATGGGCGGCCAACCAGTCCAGCACTTGCGGTAAGCGCACGGTGAGTGAGTTGACGTTCCAAGTGGCGAGTTGCATGTGTGAATGAGAAGTTAAGGTGTGCGTGAAAGGGTCACAAGGCTGTAAGTCAAGCCATTCGCAGCGACATGGGTGCTGCGTGCGGTTTCTTGCCACCTGTGATCAAAGGTGGGGGCGAAGGCATCGCCTTCAAAGTCGGCATCAATCTCAGTCACCACGGCGCGTGTGGCCAAGGGCATGGCTTGCGCGTAGACCTCAGCGCCGCCAATCACCCACACCTGCGCATCAGGCGGGCAGTGCTGCATGGCTTCTTCGAGGGAGTGGGTGACGACAGCGCCCTCAGCCTGCCAATTGGCTTGGCGCGTCACCACGATGTTGATGCGGCCGGGCAGGGGGCGAAATTGAGGGGGCAACGATTCCCAAGTCTTACGTCCCATCACCACCGGCTGTCCCAGTGTGGTTTGTTTGAAATGCGCCAAGTCTTCGGGCAAGTGCCAAGGCAGGGTGTTGTCTTTGCCAATGACACCGTTGCGCGCACGGGCAAAGATTAAATTCAAAGTCATGGCTTAAACGGCGACGGGGGCTTTGATCGCACCGTGGCATTGGTAGTCCAACACCTCGAAGTCTTCAAACTGGTAGTCGAAAATGGAATCAGGTTTGCGTTTGATGAGCAAAGTGGGATAAGCAAACGGTTCGCGGCTGAGTTGCAAGGCCACTTGTTCGCGGTGGTTGCTGTAGATGTGGCAGTCGCCACCCGTCCAGATGAAGTCGCCCACATCCAAGTCGCACTGTTGGGCCACCATGTGGGTCAGCAGGGCATAGCTGGCGATGTTGAAGGGCACACCCAAAAAGATGTCTGCACTGCGTTGGTACAGCTGGCAGCTCAGTTTGGCTTTGTCGCCCGGGTTTTGTGCAGGCGCCACATAGAACTGGAAGAAAGCGTGGCAGGGCATGAGCGCCATCTTGTCGAGGTCGGCCACGTTCCAAGCGCTCACGATGATGCGGCGGCTGTCGGGGTTGCTTTTGAGCGTGTCTATGACCTGCTTGATTTGGTCAATGTGGCCGCCGTCAGGGGTGGGCCAGCTGCGCCACTGCACACCGTACACGGGGCCCAGGTCGCCGTCTTCGCGTGCCCATTCGTCCCAAATCGTCACGTTGCGCTCTTTGAGCCAGTTGTTGTTGCTGGAGCCCGTAAGGAACCACAGCAGCTCTTGAATGATGGAGCGCAGGTGAACCTTTTTGGTGGTCACCAGCGGAAATCCTTCGTTCAAATCAAAGCGCATTTGGTGGCCAAACACGCTTTGGGTGCCCGTGCCTGTGCGGTCGGTTTTGGCAACGCCGTGGCTGGCGACGTGCTGCATGAAATCTTCGTACTGGCGGCGGATGGGGCGCATAAGGGTAAGTGGGTAAAAAACTCACATGAGTTTAAGCGGTGCGCCGCTCAAATTAGATAACAATTAAGTTCTCTACGCTAACTGTCTTATTGACGGCTTTGACGGGTAAGACGATAGTAGTGACTTAAATCTTTAGTAAGTTGTGACGAAAATTTCAACTATGTCATCCAGCGAACAGACAAACATCGAATCCAAGCGCCGCAGTTATGACGCGTGTGACCCTGCCTACTTGCGCGAATTGCGCAACGCCGCAGGGATAGATGTGCACGTGTTGGCTCGCACGGCTTGTTTGTCGGTGGCTCAAGTGCGTGCGCTTGAGACAGACAACAGCGACCTCTTGTTTTATTCGGATGCCATCAAGCGTCAAGCCTACAAGCGTTTGCTGATGATTTTGGGTGCAGATCCGCCCTCGGTGGAAG
The DNA here is from genome assembly GCA_027485285.1 of Comamonadaceae bacterium. GTDB lineage: Bacteria > Pseudomonadota > Gammaproteobacteria > Burkholderiales > Burkholderiaceae_C > Limnohabitans. Next base: position 5,431 of record JAIXRH010000065.1, read on the forward strand.
TGCCAGACGAATTGCGCGATGCAGGCAAAGTCGCAGAGGCCCATCTCAACACCCTAGATCAACTCGTGGCCATGAGCCATCAACCGGCCCTCAACCGTTCGACTTGGGGTTGGGTCCGCTCAGGGGTGACCAAGTTGAACAAGCACAAGCAATTCATGGGTGCTTTGTTGTTGCTGGTGGCGGCGGTGGGACTGTTTGTGATGCAAGGCCTTCAATCTGCTGGCGATTTGGTCGTGGTTGCACCTTCTGCTTCTGAAGCTGTTCAAACGCCACCTGAGTCTGCCCTTGTGGCTGCAGTCCCTTCTCCGGCTTCAAGCACGCCCCAAGCTGCTAAGCCTGCCGCCACCGCTGCCGCTTTGGTTGCTGCGTCTGCTGACACAGTTCTGACTGCGCCCGTCTCATCCGCCTCTGCACCGATCTCGGAACCTGCCACCCTCGCGGCCTCCAGCAAAGTGGTGGGCTGTGCGCATGTCACCGACGCCATGCCCCAGTTGACACCCTTCATCGCGCAAAAAGAAGGACGCTATGTTTATGTGGTGAGCCTTGGCAATGCTGAAATTTGCTTGGTGGATGGCAACAAGCAAGCCACTGTTTTGCAACTCAAGGCAGGCGAAAACCGCAGCGTGCAAGGCGTCGCCCCTTGGCAAGTGTCTAGCCCGCAATTGTCGAAGCTTCAAATCTTTTTCCAGGGTTGGCGCATTGCTATTCCTGAGGCGTCCACACGTGTGAGTTTGGTCGAAGTGCCTGTTTCGCGTTAAAGCCCGATGTTCAAACACCTTAAATTTGGACAGTCCGATCAAGCTGTCCCCACTGAAAAAACCATCATCGGTCAATCCGCTGTGGTGGTGGGCAACATCGTGTCACAAGACATGGTTCAGCTCAAAGGCCATGTGGTGGGCAACATCGATGTGAATGGCAGTCCCAACGCCCAACTGTCAGTGTTGTCGCAGGCGCAGGTGGAGGGTGATATCAATGCCCAGCAAGCGGTGGTCAATGGAGTGGTCACTGGCAACATTGAATCGACGGGGCGTGTCGAGCTGCATGCGGGCGCTGATGTGAAAGGCAATATTTCATACGCGACCATGGCCATTGAGCACGGCGCCAAGCTGTACGGGATGATGAGCAGCAACGATGCCAAAACGGGCTGAAAATTCACGCCCGTTAGGACATGCCAGCACCTCGTCGCCAACGGTCTCAAGTCTGAGGCGTGTCGCTGACCCCATGCGCTTTGGCGTGCTTTAACCGCAGGCGAACATGCAAGGCGCAAGCCGCGAATAAGACAATGCACAGCAAGACTTCCACCATCGCCAGGTAATTGCTGGGTGCTGCGTCTCCCCACGCGCGAACCACACCTTCGGTGAAATACAACCAAATCAACAAACTCAGCCAACGGTAGGTGTACATGCGGTTTTTCAGCAAACCCGTGAGCGGAAAGCACAGTGGCAGTACCTTAAGAGCCAGCAGCGTGCCACCTGGGCGCAGGGGCGCTAGCCACAACTCCCAAGCCAAGCCCAACACGATGAGGCCCATCAGGCTGCTGACGGCTATCAGGCGTGTGAACGTCACGTGATGCAACGAATTTTCTGGAGAGGTCATGATGGCGTGGGGTAAAGATAGTGGGATGATTCAGCCCATGATTGTCCCGCAACTCCAAAAATTCTTTGACCGCATCGCCCGATTCCCTTGGCGCAACACGGCGCGCACCTTGCGCCAACGCTTTCGCGATGACCGCCTGGGTCAAGCTGCTGGTAGCTTGACCTTCACCACCACCATCGCTTTGGTGCCGTTGGTCACAGTGGCCTTGGCGGTGTTGACGGCATTTCCCATGTTTGCTGATTTTCAAACCGTGCTGCAAAAACGCTTGGTTGAAAGCTTGGTGCCCGACAACATTTCGCGCCAAGTGTTGGGGTACTTGACGCTCTTTGCCAGCAAGGCCAGCAGCTTGGGTGCTGCGGGTGTGGCGGTGTTGTTGGCGTCTGCGCTGGCGTTGGTGTTCACGATTGACCGCACGCTCAACGCCATTTGGCGTGTGCGCAAGCGTCGACCTTTGGCGCACAGCATGCTGTTGTATTGGACGACCATCACCTTGGGTCCCCTGTTGATGGGCGCGAGCTTGGTGATGATGTCGCAATTCATGGCGGTGTCGCGCGGCGTCGTGCCTGATTTGGTGGGCGATTTGCGTGGGTTGTTCAGCGTGTTGGAGTTCTTTTTGTTGGCCTGGGCTGTCAGCGCGCTTTACCGTTTTGTCCCCTACACCCAAGTGCGTTGGGGCCATGCCTTGGTGGGCGGCGTGTGGGTGGCGGCGGCTACTGAAGTGGCGCGTAAAGTGTTGGTTTATTACTTTGGGTTGATGCCCACCTATTCGGTGGTCTACGGGGCTTTTGCCACCGTGCCCATCCTGTTGGTTTGGATTTACTTGGCGTGGGCCATTGTGCTGATTGGCGCGGTGTTGGTGGCCAATTTGCCTAGTTTGTTGGCTGGTGTTTCGCGCGATGGCCGCAGCGTGGGCTGGCGTTTTCAGTTGGCGGTGGAAGTGTTGCAGCGTTTACAACTGGCACGCACCACCGAAGCGCATGGCGCAAGTCTGAGCACCTTGTGCCAAGACTTGGCGCTTGACCCTTTACAGCTCGAAGACGTGTTAGCCACACTGGTCGAGCTTGATTGGATTGCGCGTTTGAGCGAGTCGGTTGACGCTCGGCAAAGCCATGTGCAAGAGGCGCGCTATGTCATGCTGGCTGACCCGCATCGCACGCCACTGGCCCCTCTGATGGCACGGTTGCTGTTGGTGCCCAGCACCGAGTCTGAAGGGCTGTGGATGAAGTGGCATGACTTGCGCTTGCGCGACGTGCTTTAAGATTTTTGGGCTATATTTCATCCATCCACTGGAGGAGATCAAACTATGCAAGTCAGTGACATCCTGCGCGTCAAAGGCCAAAGCGGCGGCACCTTGTTCACCATCGACCCCACCGAGCCACTGGTTTTGGCGGTCAATATCATGGCTGAAAAAGACATGGGCTCACTGCTGGTGATGGCGCATGGCCGCTTGGTGGGTTTGTTGACCTTTCGTGAGGTGATTCAAGCGGTCAGTCGCAACCAAGGTGCCTTGGGTGATGTCACAGTGCGCGACGCGATGGATCCAAAGCCGCTCACTTGCACGCCAGACACTTTGATTGACGAGGTGCGTCGCATGATGTTGGGCACGCATAGCCGCTACATGCCTGTGATGACTGAGGGGGAGTTGCAGGGCGTGATCAGTTTTTACGACGTGGCCAAGTCGGTGGTGGACAGCCAAAACTTCGAGAACCAAATGCTCAAGGCTTACATCAAAGACTGGCCAAGTGGTTCGCCAGATCCAGACGGCAAGTGATCTGAGACACCTCGTGGTGGTGGGATAATCCACCCCATGAGCGGCAATACCTTTGGAACCCTTTTCACTGTCACCAACTTTGGTGAATCCCACGGCCCAGCCATTGGCTGCGTGATTGACGGCTGCCCTCCGGGCATGTCTTTGCGAGAGTCAGACATCCAGCATGACTTGGACCGTCGCCGCCCTGGCACCAGCCGCCATGTGACCCAGCGTAACGAACCCGACCAAGTGCAAATTTTGTCTGGTGTGTACGAAGGTCACACCACAGGCACCCCCATTGCGCTGCTGATACAAAACACGGACCAGCGCAGCAAAGACTACGGCAATCTCTTGCAAACCTTCCGCCCAGGCCATGCGGACTACACCTATTTTCAAAAGTTTGGCATCCGCGACCCTCGAGGCGGCGGTCGTTCTTCGGCACGTTTGACTGCGCCCACGGTGGCGGCAGGTGCGGTGGCCAAGAAGTGGCTCAAAGAAAAATACGGCACGCAGTTTTTTGGCTGCATGACGCAACTGGGCGAAATGACCATTCCGTTTGAGAGCTGGGACCATGTGGGCCACAACCCGTTTTACGCCCCCTGCGCCGACGTGCAAGCCTTTGAAGACTACATGGACAGCCTGCGCAAAGCGGGCGACTCTTGCGGTGCCCGCATTCGGGTGGTGGCCAGCGGCATGCCCGTCGGTTTAGGTCAGCCCATTTACGACCGTTTGGATGCCAGCATTGCCTACGCGATGATGGGCCTCAACGCGGTGAAGGGCGTGGAGATCGGCGCGGGTTTTGCCAGCGTGGCGCAGCGCGGCACCACCCATGGCGATTCGCTCACCCCCGAAGGTTTTGTGACCAACAATTCAGGTGGTGTGTTGGGCGGCATCAGTACTGGCCAAGACTTGGACGTGAGCATTGCGATCAAACCCACCAGCTCAATCTTGAGCCCGCGTGACTCGATCGATCAAAACAGCCAACCCACCGAGGTGGTGACCAAGGGTCGCCACGACCCGTGCGTGGGCATTCGTGCCACGCCAATTGCTGAAGCGTTGTTGGCGTTGGTGGTCATGGACCATGCGTTGTTGCACCGTGCCCAGTGTGGCGATGTGCAGGTGGCGATGCCAGCCATCCCCGGTCACATCGCCGATCAAAGTCGCGCTTGACGTCATTGCACGCAGGTTTGCTTTGACATCTCCCAACTCACAAGCGCGTTCGCGTAACGCGCTTTCTCGTTTTCAGCTCTTCCCCTTTGCGGCGCTGTCCGCCAGCTACTTTGCGCACATTGGCTTTTTCAACCCGTACTTGCCGTTGTGGCTCAAAGAGTTGGGCTTTTCCATCACCATCATTGGTTTGTTGACGGCGGTACAAGCGGCCACGCGGGTGCTAGCACCCTATGGCTGGGGCTGGCTGAGCGACCACACGGGCGAGCGTGTGAAGCTGCTGCGCTTTTGTGCGGGTGCGGCGTTGATGTGTTCAGCGGGTTTGTTGGTCGAGGGCGGTGTGGTGTGGATTGCGGGGGTGTTGCTGCTGATGTTCATTCACACCAGCGCCATGATGCCCATGAGCGAAGCGGCTTTGGCACATTTGGTCAGCACCGACCAAGGTTTTGATTCCCGCCGTTATGGCCGTGTGCGTTTGTGGGGCTCACTCGGGTTTTTGGTCACGGTATTTCTGGCGGGTGCTTGGTTTGAGGCGCAGGGCATGCTGAGCTTTCCCATCTGGGCGGTGTGCTCCTTGCTGGCCTTGAATCTGAGCGTATGGTGTTTGCCCAACCGCAAAGAAGCCGTGCATCAAGACGAACCGAGGCCCCCCGTCATGCCTGTGTTGCGCCACCGCAGAGTGCAATGGTTCTTTGCGTCGGTGTTTTTTCATGTGCTCTCGCACATCGGCATTTATGTGTTTTTCTCGCTCTACCTTGACGAACTGGGTTACAGCAAGACCATGATTGGCGTGTTGTGGGCAGTGTCTGTGGCGGCTGAGATCGTTTGGTTTTTCACGCAAAGCCGATGGTTGCCAGCCTTCAGTTTGTCGACCTGGATGTTCATTTGTTCGGTGGCCATGGTGTTGCGCATGGTGCTGACCACGTGGGTGGCGGATGGGTTGTTGGCTTTGCTGTTGGCGCAGATTCTGCACGCGCTGACCTTTGCCACGCATCACACGGCGTGCATTGCTTTGTTGTCTCACCATTTTCCGGGACGCCTGCGGGGCAGAGGGCAGGCGCTGTATGCATCCATTGGCTATGGCGTGCCAGGCGTCTTGGGCGCTTTATGTGGCGGCGCCTTGAGCGATGCATATGGCCTGTCGTCGGTGTATGCGTGTTCGATTGCCACGGCCCTGTTGGCCTGCTTGTGTGCCTGGCAATGCAAGCGCCAACATGCAACGCACTGAAACACCCCAAGCCCTAAAAGAGTTGCTTGGACTTTTGGGAGACCCAATGGTGCATGGGCACTTCCACCTTCTCGTGTAAGAACAGGCCCAGCGCCACACACAGCAACCAAGCGATGCCTGTCACGGCCAAGGCCGTCTCAGGCCCGCTGGCTGTGTTCAGGTTCCAAAGGGCACTGGTCAAAACAATGATGCCAAAGTGCGTTAAGAACAACACATAAGCACTGTTGGACAAACGGTGCACCGCGCGTTGAAGGGGTGTCCAGTCCACCATGCCTCTGGGTTTGATGACCAGCCAGACGGCGGTGAGGAGCGCCAAAGAGAGGCGCGTGCGGTATTCCACCCACAGCGCGCCCACGGCCAGCGCTGCGGTGAGCCAAAACACGCGGTTTTCAAAGGGCGAGCGTTTGGCCCAAGCGGCCAACACGCCAAGACCGTAGGCTGCAAAAAAATAAATGGCCCAGACATCCAGCGCTTCCACGCGGTTGAATTGCCACATGGAGGCCGCACACAGCAAAGCCACGGCCATGGACAAGCGTTTGTGGTGCTCGGTCTGAAAGAAGTGACACAACAGCATCAGCAAGGCATACAACTGGAAGTCGATGGCCACATACCAAGCACCGCTGGCGAGGGCTTCTACACCCAACAGGTCATGCAGCAACAAACCATGCGCCAAGAATTGCAAGCCGCTGGGCTCGCTCGGCAGCCAATCGGCCTGAACAGCGTCGCGTGACACAGCCACAGCCATGCTGATGAGTGCCAAGGACAGCACATAAATGGGCACCAAACGCAAATACCGCTTGGCCATCTGGGTCACAGGGTGTGTGATGGGTTTGGTCATCACCGACTGAGCGGCCAAAAAACCACCGACCACCAAGAACACTTGCACCGCCAACCGTGCGTAGCGGTAAAACCATTCCATCAGTTGTGGCCAAGCCAAGGTCATGACCTCGGCCATCGGTCCGTACGCAGAGAAGTGGTGCCAGACGATGAACTGTGCAGCCACCACTTTGAGAACATCCACAGTCAAGGAGCGTTCAAACAAATGAATCTATTCCTATAGTTGGTCAATCGTTGGTCAGTCGTTGGGCTTGAACACCAACAACAGCGGCGAGTGCACGCGGCCATCGGTGTCACGCGGCAAAATTTCGGTCTTGTCGATGGCTTTGAGCACCGCGTTGTCCCACGCTGAGTTGCCGCTGGATTTGACCAGTTTCTTGCTTACGATGGTGCCGTCGGGGGCGCAGCGCACTTCCACTTCGGCTGCAGGGTTGCCTGAGATGGCGCTGGGGTCAAAGGTGATGTTGGGTTTGACGCGTGCGCGGATGCGTCCGCCGTAGCTGTCTGACGGGCCAGAGGATTTCATGGCATTGCCTGTGGCGTTTTCGTTGCCACTGGCACCAGCCAGACCTTCGATGCGCTTCATGTTTTCTTTGCGAATGGCGTCGAGTTTTTTGGCTTCGTCGGCGGCAGCTTTGCTGTCTTTTTGCGCTTGCTGCTTTTTGGCTTCTTTGTCTTTGCGTTCCTTTTCGGCGCGCTCTTTTTGCTTTTCTTTTTCTTGGCGCTCTTTGTCCTTGCGCTCTTCTTCTTTCTTCGCTTCTAGTTTGCGCTTGTCTTCTTCGATTTTGGCCTTGGCTTTTTTCTCTGCCTCTTTTTTGACCTCTTCTTTGCGGCGTTCTTCGGCCTTCAAAGCGTCTTGTAGTTTTTTCTCTTCTTCAATCTTGCGTTTTTTCGCCAAGGCAATGTCTGCATCGCGGTTGGGTGCAGGCAGCTCAGGGGCTTTCACCACGGGTTTGGGCGCGGGTTCTAGTTTGGGCGCAGGGGGTGGCGGAGGCGGTGGTGTTTCCACTTCGACCAAGGCAGGGGCTGCCGCCATCGGCACGGCCGACCACAACTCGGCCTCGACCGACACGCTGTTGTCTTGCTTCCACTGAATGCCAGCGGTGAGCGCCACGATCAGCAAAGCATGCACCACCAAGGCCGCGAACACAGAGCTGGCAGTTCCTTTCGGTGGTGGTGGAGCAAACTCCAGATGCTTGGGCAATGCGCTCATGGCAGCTGAGATCAGTCGACCAATTGAACCGACAGGCCCACGCGTTGCACGCCTGCGCGTTGCAGCGTGTCCATGGCTTTGACCACGGTTTCGTAAGAGATGGTGCGATCAGCGGTGATGACCACGGGGCCTTGTGCCGTTTCGCCTTGCAACTCACGCACATCGCGCGCGAGGCCCAACAACGAGCTGCTGACCGACTTGTTCACTGTGCCCGTGCTTTTGACGGTGATGCGTTCTTCTTTGCTGATTTCCACATGAATCACTTGGTCAGGCACGTTAGAGGCTTTGCCCACGCTGGGCAAATCAATCACGGTCGGTGAGATGAGCGGTGCGGTCACCATGAAGATGATGAGCAAGACCAACATCACGTCAATGAACGGCACCATGTTGATGTCGTTCATGGCGCGGCGGCCGCGTCCTGCGCGAGGGGAGATAGAAGCCATGCTGCGTCCTTTGGCTTAGTGCGTCATCGTGCCAGCGCTGTTGCGCTGCAAGATGTTGCTGAACTCTTCGATGAAGGTTTCCAACTTGATGGACACGCGGTCAATGTCGCGTGAAAAACGGTTGTAGGCCAACACCGCGGGAATCGCTGCAAACAAACCGATGGCGGTGGCCACCAGCGCTTCGGCAATGCCAGGCGCCACTTTGGCCAAGGTCACTTGTTGCATGCCGGCCAAACCCGTGAAGGCGTGCATGATGCCCCATACCGTGCCAAACAAACCCACGTAAGGCGATACCGAACCGACGGAGGCCAGCATCGAGAGGTTGGACTCAATCGCATCCATCTCGCGTTGGTAGCTCGCACGCATGGCGCGTCGCGCGCCGTCCATCAATGCGCTGCTGTCGTTGATGCGGCGTTCGCGCAGTTTTTGGTATTCGCGCATGCCGCTGGCAAAAATGCGTTCCATGGGGCCAGAGGTTTTGGCATTTTGTGCGGCAGCGGCGAACAGCTCGTTCAAGCTGGTGCCCGACCAAAAGTCGCGCTCGAACTCGTCGTTGAGTTCTTGGATGCGTTTGATCGCCCCAATTTTGCGAAAGATCGCGGCCCAGCTCACGATGGAAACGCCCATCAGCATCAGCACCACAACTTGCACGACCCAACTCGCGTTGAGCAACAAATGAACGATGGAAAAGTCTTGTGTCATGTCAGGCGTTCCAATACAGAAGAGGGGATTCTCGCAGGCTTCATGGCGGTGGCATCGACCCAACCGATGCGAATCGTGCCTTCGCACAAAAGTGTGTCGGCCAGCCAAGCTTGTTGGGCGATGACGAGGCTGGCGCGGCCACCTTCGGCCAGCTTGGCGGTGACGCGCAGTTGGTCATCCAGCTTGGCGGGGCGGTGGTATTTGATGGCGGTTTCACTCACCACAAACATGCCGCCGGTTTCTTCGCGCAACGCGTGTTGGCCGATGCCCAACGCGCGCAGCCACTCGGTGCGCGCACGCTCAAAAAACTTCAGGTAATTGGCGTAAAACACGATGCCACCGGCATCGGTGTCTTCCCAGTAAACCCGAATCGGGTGTTCAAAAGCAGTGCCCATCATTTGCCCAGCAAGGTGTGTAAACGTCCAATCGCGGCTTGCAACTCAGGCAGCGAGCGTGCGGTGGAAAAACGAACAAAGCGCGAGGTGTCGGCATGGCCAAAGTCGCGCCCAGGGGTGATGGCCAGGTTGGCTTGGTTCATCACTTCAAATGCAAAGTCCCAGCTGCCATTCACGCCCAGCTTCTTCGCTGCGGCCGAGCAATCGGCCCACGCGTAAAACGCGCCATCGGGCAGCACGGGCACGTTCAGGCCCAGCGCGTTGAGGGCCGGCACAAAGTAGTCGCGGCGGGCTTTGAACTCCGCGCGGCGGCGCTCAAATTCCGCCATGCTCTCGTCTTCAAAGCAAGCCAGTGCAGCATGCTGTGCCACCGTGCTGGCGCAGATAAACAGGTTTTGTGCCAAGCGTTCCATCACGGGCACAAGGGCATCAGGCACGACCAGCCAGCCCAGACGCCAGCCCGTCATGTTGAAGTATTTGCTGAAGCTGTTGATGCTGATGATTTGGTCATCGATGCCGAGCGCCGATTGACCCAACTGTGCGTCGTAACTCAGACCTAAATAAATTTCGTCAATCAGCGTGGTGCCGCCGCGTTGCGACACCTCGTTGTGAATGGCGCGTAACTCGTCGGGGTGGATGGACGTGCCGGTGGGGTTAGACGGTGAAGCCAACAACACACCGCGTGTGTGGGCCGTCCAATTCGCTTTCACTTGCTCAGCACTGAGCTGAAATCGCTCAGCTGCCGTGGTCGGTACCAACACCGCCCGGCCTTCGGCGGCACTCACAAAGTGGCGGTTGCAGGGGTAGCTCGGGTCGGGCATCAGCACTTCATCACCAGCTTCCACCAACGCCAAGCAGGCCAGCTGTAAAGCAGCGGATGCACCAGCAGTGATGACGATGCGTCGCGCGGGCACATGCACACCAAAACGTGTGCGGTACCAAGCGCTGAGGCGCTCGCGTAATTCTGGAATGCCGAGTGCGGGCGTGTACTGCGTCACGCCGTCGTGGATGGCTCGTGCCGCGGCTTCTTGCACCAGCGGTGGTGCGGTGAAATCGGGCTCGCCGATGTTCAAAAAGATCATGGGCGCATCGGTGTGCGCCACCAAGGCCGCTCGCTCGGCGGCTGCTTTGGCCACCTCCATCACATAGAAAGGCTCAATGCGTTGTGCGCGTTGGGCAATTTTCATCATCAATCGCGCAGCTTGCCCTTGGCGCGGTCAGATTCGACTTCGCGTGCGCGCAGTTTGGGGGCTAAACCGTTGAGCACGCCGTTGACGTACTTGTGACCGTCCGTGCCGCCGAAAGATTTGGCAAGCTCGATGTATTCATTCAGCACCACACGCCATGGCACGTCGATGCAGTGTTGAAACTCATACGCGCCCATCCACATGACGGCGTGTTCGATGGGGGAGATTTCGTTGAGCTTGCGGTCCAGCAAAGGCTCAATCAGCGAATCCAAAATTTCACGTTGCTCGATGCACCCGTAGAGCAAGGCGTCGTAATGCACCGAGTCGGATTTGTGAAAACCACTCAAGTCGCGGGTGAACATGTCAATGTCGGCCGCTTCGTTTTGACCTACCAAAAATTGGTAGAGGCCTTGCAGAGCAAATTCGCGCGAGCGGCTACGGCCGGACTTGGCTGCACTTTTGCCTGTTCCGTTGCTCGAAGTTTTGCGCGTGGCCTTGTCGTCGATGGCGGTTGGGGCCGATGGGCTGGTGCGCTGAATGTCGATCATGCCAGGCTCTCTAGCAACAATGCCATTTCCACGGCCACACGTGCCGCGTCGCGGCCTTTGTCGGTTTGGCGCATGACGGCTTGAGGCATGTCTTCGGTGGTGAGGATGGCGTTGGCGATGGGCACGTGGTAGTCCATGCCCACGCGGGTCACGCCAGCGCCAGATTCATTGGCGACCAACTCAAAGTGGTAGGTCTCGCCACGGATGATGCAGCCCAGCGCGATCAGGGCGCTGAACGGTTCTGGGTCTTCAATTTGCGCCAGCGCAGCCAAGGCCAAGGGCACTTCGAGTGCGCCAGGCACATGCACGTGGGTGATGCGGTCATCCGCCACGCCCATGGCTTTGAGTTCAGCGATGCAAGCAGCAGCCAATGCATTGGTGATGTCGTCGTTGAAGCGCGCTTGGACGATGCCAATTTTCAATGCGCTGCCATCGAGCGTGGTGGTGGAGGCAAGGTTGGAGACAAACATGGTTTTGATCTTTGAGGTTTTATTCTTTGGACAGGTAGCCGGTGATTTCCAGTCCATAGCCGGCCATGCTGGGCATGCGGCGAGGGTTGCCCATGAGACGCATTTTTTGCACGCCACAGTCACGCAAAATTTGCGCACCCACGCCATAGCTGCGCAGGTCCATGCGACCGCGCTCTGGCGCTTGGGCTGAGCGGGCCGTGCCGTCAAATTGGTTCAGCAGTTGTTCTCCGCTTTCGCCGCAGTTGAGCAAGACGACCACGCCTGTGCCGACTGCGCTGATGCGCGACAAGGCTGCATCCAAACCCCACGAGTGCATGACACGGTTGGGCTCAAGTGCGTCGAGCACAGAGAGCGGTTCATGCACGCGGGCCAGCACTTCAGCGTCATGGCCCCAAGTGCCTTTGACAAGTGCCAAGTGCACAGCGCCGCTGGTCATGTCTTTGTAGGCGTTGGCGGTGAACTCGCCGTGCGCGGTGTGCATGGCGCGTGAGCTGACTTTGTGCACCAACGATTCGGTGCGGCTTCGGTAAGCAATCAGGTCGGCGATGGTGCCAATCTTCAAGCCGTGTTCAGCGGCGAAGATTTGCAAATCAGGCAAGCGGGCCATGGTGCCGTCGTCTTTCATGATTTCGCAAATCACAGAAGAGGGCGAGCAGCCGGCCATGGCGGCCAAGTCGCAACCGGCTTCGGTGTGGCCAGCGCGCATGAGTACGCCGCCGTCGACAGCTTGCAGGGGGAACACGTGGCCAGGCTGCACCAAGTCCGTAGGTTGGGTCGCTTTGGCCACGGCCACTTCGATGGTGCGTGAGCGATCAGCGGCAGAAATGCCAGTGGTCACGCCCTCCGCGGCTTCGATGGACACCGTGAACGCGGTGCTGTAGACCGTGCCGTTGCGTGCGGCCATTGGGGGGAGTTTCAAATATTCGCAGCGCTCGCGCGTGAGCGTGAGGCAAATCAAGCCACGGCCAAAGCGGGCCATGAAGTTGATGGCTTCGGGGGTGACGTGGTCAGACGCCAGCACCAAGTCGCCTTCGTTCTCGCGGTCCTCTTCGTCCACCAAGATGACGATACGACCGGCTTTCATGTCAGCCACGATGTCTTCAACGGGAGAAATAGAAACAGGAGAAGCAACGGGCGTGAGCCCTTGGGTAGCGCTCATGGCTGGGCTTTCAAGGAGGCAGCGTCGCCCAGCGTGGCGTCGACGCGCAACATGCGTTCAACGTAGCGGGCGACGGTGTCAATTTCGAGGTTCACTGTGGCACCCACTTGGAGCGAACCCAAAGCGGTGTTGTCCACGGTGTGAGGAATGAGGTTGATGCTGACTTCAGAGCCGCGCAAGCCCAAGGGGCCGTCCGCGTTGAAAAAGTCTTGCACACTGTTCACGGTCAAGCTCACGCCGTTGATGGTGATGGAGCCCTTGTAAGCCAAGTACTTGGCGAGGTCCGTGGGCGCCATGATGCGCAGCTCCCAGCTTTCACCGATTTGCGCGAAGTAGCTCACGTGTCCTGTGCCATCCACATGTCCCGACACGATGTGTCCGCCTAAGCGGTCATGCGCGCGCAATGCTTTTTCAAGGTTGACGTGCCCAAGCGCACTCAAGCCACTGGTGCGAGCCAGCGATTCCACAGAAATGTCGATGGTGAAGGTGTGTGTGTCGAGGTCGAAGCTGGTGACCGTCATGCAAGCGCCGTTGAGCGCGATGCTGTCCCCCAGCGTGACGTCGTCGAGGTACGCGGCAGGGGCCTCGAGGGTGAGACGCTTGCCGTGGCTTAAAGAGCTACCCAGGTCGTGGACAGCGGTGATGCGCCCCACGCCGGTGATGATTCCGGTGAACATGTTTGTATTTTCGCAGGTTTAAGTGCCGCTTACCGGCTGAGGCGGGCCAATATCCTCAAATCAGGACCGATTTGCGTCATTTCGTGAAAGCAGAGTGTTTTTGTATCGCTCAAAGTGGTGAAAGGACCCAAATTTGTCATGCCACGGCCTTGTCCCATCAGTTTGGGGGCAAGGTAGGTCAGCAGTTCGTCGACCAAGTCTTCGCGCAGCAACGAGCCATTCAGTTTGTGACCCGCTTCCACATGCACTTCGTTGATTTGCTTTTGGGCGAGGTGTTTGAGCATGGCTGCTAGGTCCACCTTGCCGGAGGCGTTAGGTAGGCAAATGACCTGTGCACCTTTGGCCTCTAGGGCTTGGCGGCGCTGTGCGTTCTCCACTGCGCAGTAAATCCACACGGGGCGTTGCGGGGTGAAGAGCTTGGCGCTCAGGGGTGTTTCAAGCTGGCTGTCCATCACCACCAGGGTGGGCTGGCGTGGCGTGGGGATGGCGCGCACATCCAATTGCGGGTCATCTTCCAGCACAGTGCCGATGCCCGTGAGCACCGCGCAAGCACGGGCACGCCAAGCATGGCCATCGTCTCGCGCGGGGGCTGAGGTGATCCATTGGCTCAAGCCGTTCTCAAGCGCGGTTTGGCCGTCCAGTGAAGCGGCGACTTTCATGCGTACCCAAGGTGTGCCATGCGTCATGCGTTTGAAAAAACCGATGTTGAGTTCTTGGGCTTGCGTTGCGAGCAAACCCACCTCGACTTGGACGCCTGCGGCGCGCAAACGGGCAATGCCTTGGCCTGCGACTTGTGGGTTGGGGTCCTGAACGGCAACCACCACGCGTGCGAAGCCCGCATGCACGAGAGCATCGCAGCAAGGGGGGGTGCGGCCTTGGTGGCTGCAAGGCTCAAGCGTGACGTAGGCCGTTGCCCCTTGGACATGGTGGTGCTTTGCTTGCGCATCACGCAAGGCCATGACCTCCGCATGTGCTTCGCCCGCGCGCTGCGTGTGACCGCTGCCCAGCACTGCCCCGTCAGCGCCCACGATGACGCAGCCGACGCGGGGGTTGGGTGAGGTCAAGAACAAGGCCTCGCGCGCCAAGGCCAAGGCGCTTGTCATGTGTGTGATGTCTTGCGCTGAAAAATTCATGGCGTGATTATGAACGGCCAAAAAAGTGCGTGAAGGAGGTTTATCGACTCCAGCACTGCGCCGCAGTTTGGCTTGCGCCTTGCACGCTGCGTTCACCCAGCTGGTTGAGGGTCAGGACGCCGCAAGCATCCGCTGCTTGCGTGCCCAACGGTGTGGCGCTGAGCGTGTAGCTTTTCACGGTGCTGGTGACCGTTAACTTGTAAAGCTGTCCATCAATTTGCAGCACGCTGGCGGGGACATCGGCTGCCAGCGGGTAGCTGCCGTTGGCGCTGGCGGCGCGCTCCATCCAGTGCGCAGCGTGTAGCAAGGCTGCACGCGCTTGGGCACGTTGGCTTCGCGCCATCAAGCTTTGGTAGCTGGGCCACGCCATGCTGGCAAGCAGTGCCACGCAAGCGAGCGCGACGAGCAACTCGATGAGGGTGAGGCCTCGCGATGGATGTGTTTTTTTCATGGCTGCCTAGTTGTGCAGCACATGCCAGCTGTGCCATTGGCCCGTGAGGGCCGTGGGCGTGTCTCGCACCCAAACGCCTTGCAGCACGGTGGTGCTGCCGGGCATGACGCCCTTGGCCAGCGTGGTGATGCGGTAGACAAATGGCGCGGAGGAAAAATCGTTGGCGTCGCTGCTGTTGTGCTGCGGCAAAACTTCAACCCAATACCAAGCGGTGTCGTGGCCATAGGGTGTGTCGGCGTTGCTGACATGCATGGCCGTGGCGGTTTGTTTTTCCAGTCGCTGGCATGGGTGGCCTTGGGATCCAGTGTGTTGGGTGCACAAATGCCTGCGCTGCATGTGCCGGCGTTCAAGCGTTGACGCAGCACAACGTATTCAGCCATTGATGCAGGAAAAAATGCGTGGGTTTGTGTGGTGTCACCGGCGGTGTGGCGTAAGTTCACGGTGCCATCTTTGTTGTTTGTGCCAACACCCATCAGGTCAACCAAGGCCACAGGCAACACAGCCTCCGCCTTGTGTTGGGTGCGAAGTTGGTCTGCCTCGGCGTTGAGCAGTTGGGCGTTGATCGACAAGTTGCGCAGGGCCAGCAGGGTGGCGATGCTCGCCAGCGCAAGCATCATCATCAAAGTTGGCAACGCAAAGCCTCGAACGGCGCCTTGGCCGCTGGTCCGAGCGTGCCAATGTGTTGCGCGCTTCACGGCATGACCCTGTCACGGTTACGCAAAGTCACCACCTTCTTGAAGGTGCGGCGCGCACGGCCATCGGATGGCAGGGCCTCGTCTTGGCAGCCTTTGCGACTGCTACTGGGCTTGGTGGTGTGAACGGTGTGGGTGCTGGCCACACGCAGGCAGACCTCAATAGCCAACACCTGCGTCATGTCGATCACTTGATTCGCGGTTTTCCATTGGATGGTTTGTGTGCCGAGGTTGGCTTCAGCGTAGCGCAACTGAAAGTCCTCCACGCCCTCCGCCAAGGCTTGGTAGGTGCTGCTGGTGAGGTTGAGGTCTTTGCAGGTCAGCTCTTTGTTGGTGTTGAGTTTGTAGTCGTTGCGCACGCTGGTGTGGGTGCTGCCCGTATTGCCTTGGCAGTCGGTGGTGTTGAGCGCATGCCAGTGACCGAGGGTCAGACTTTCAATATTTTTGGTGCCGTTCACGCCTGCCACTGCGGCTTGCCCCAAGTCTTCGCTGGGGGATAGTTCAGCCGTGAATTGGCCATCGCTGCTTTTGTTTGGCTTGAGGTAAGCTGCCCCCGCCATCTGCGCTTGCGCGCCGATGTTGCGCAAAGCAACCCTGGCATTGGCGTGCACAGCATCTGCTGCAGCCATGGCGCTCCACGTTTGCTTGCTGGTGCCGTAGGCCGATGTGGCAGCGGCAATGACGAGCAGGCTCAAAGCCATGCCAATCAGCAAGTCTGGCAGGGTGTAGCCCCGTTGCGAAGCCCTGGCGGAGGCAGGTTGGCTCATCGGTCGGGCCGGAAGAACAACCGCCAGCAACTCATGTGCGAGGGGCAAGGCGGTGTGCCTGATGTGGTGTCGGTGCGGTAGGTTTCATTCGCATCGTGCCACGCGATGACGATGCCCCACCAGCTTGCCACATCGGTCAGGGCAAATACCGCTGCATCACCCTCGGGCAGTTGGCTTTGCAAGGTGTGTTGCATCTGCTGCATGTCCCACGCCGCAAGTTCTTGGCGTGTGCATGCACTGGCTGTGCAGTCTGGTGCGGCTTGACTGGCACTGCCCCATGCCTTGGCGTACATCGCACGTTGGGGGCTGTTCAGTCGCATGCGTTCCGCCAAGTCGTCGGCCACGCCCATCGCCACCGATCGCATGAGTTGTTGCCGTTGCTGCGCCAAAGCTTGCTGGTGCAACCACAACAAGCCCAGCACGCCAAATGCCAAGATGACCAATGCCATGAGAGCTTCTAGCAAGGCGATGCCAAGCTGCCTGGTGTGCTTTGGATGCCGCATGGGGTGCTGTTTGAACCGCTGCCGGAGCGGGCGAATCAGCTGCTGCATGTTTCGCCCGATTGCCAGCGCAAACGGCTGGCGCTGCTGAGGCACAAGACGTTGGCGATGTTGAGAGCCGTTTGCCGTGACTGGATGACCCACCGCTCACCCACAGTGCCAAGATCGCCGCGTTGGTTGATCTCAAGTGGGTCTGATTTGGCGAACGTCACTCGCAATGGCGTTTGCAATTGCGAGGTCTGCAACACAGTTAGGTCGACCTTGACGATCAGCTGCCAGCCGCAACTCCAGTCTTTGTTGGACGATGTGCGCCAGGGGCAGTCGAGTAACGGCGTGAGTTGCAAAGTTTCGCCCTGCTGCATGGCACGCACGCGGGCGTTTTGCAAATCGTTCACCAACTGGTCGCGGGCAGCCTCCACGCGGCTGCGTTCTTGCAGACGTTGCCAGCTGGGAATGGCAAGTGACGCCATGACTGCGAGCACGCTCAAACACACCAACAGCTCCAACAGCGTGAAGCCTTGTGTGCTGGACCGCTGAAAACGGCGAGGATGAGGCATAAAAAAACCCAGCGTTTGCATGCAGCAAATGCTAGGTATCTGAGGGGTTTCAGCGCATGGCTGAGACTCGAAAACTACTTGCGAACCTCGTCCACCAAACTCTTGAAGTCGTCGATGTCTTCAAAGCTGCGGTACACGCTGGCAAAGCGGATGTATGCCACTTTGTCGAGTTTTTTGAGTTCACGCATGACAAGTTCGCCAATGCGGGTGGAGGGTACTTCGCGTTGTCCCAAAGACATGAGCTTTTCCTCAATGCGCTCGATGGCACTGTCAACCTGCTCGGTGCTGACAGGACGTTTGCGCAGCGCAAGGCTCATGGAGTCGAGCAATTTGGTGCGTTTGTATTCGGTACGCCGCCCGTCTTTTTTGACGATGTTGGGGTAGTTGACGTCTGGTCGCTCATAGGTGGTGTAGCGCTTTTCGCAGGCGCCGCATTGGCGACGGCGACGCACCGAGTCACCGTCTTCGGACATGCGCGTTTCGACGACTTGGGTCTCTAGGTGGCCGCAAAAGGGACATTTCATGTGTTGTTTTCTCTTGTGCTCTGCTTTTCTGTGCTGATTCTTTTGCTGAGCTCGCTGAGTTCACTCGGACCAATTGTTCTGACGAAGTTGCAAAGCAACGAGCGAACCATTTCTAAACTCAACCCGCGCCTCATTCGGCGAGAAACCTTCACGAAAACAAATAACAAAAAACCCCGAAACAAATGACGGGGTTTTGAACAAAAGTTACTTGTAAACAGGAAACTTTGAAGTCAGCGCATGCACCTTGGCACGCACCGCCGCAATGTTGGCTTCGTCGTGGGGGTTGTCCAACACGTCCGCAATCAAGTTGGCCGTGATGCGGGCTTCTTCGTCCTTGAAACCACGGGTCGTCATGGCAGGTGTGCCGATGCGCACACCGCTGGTCACGAAAGGTTTTTCTGGGTCGTTCGGAATGGCGTTCTTGTTGATCGTCATGTGCGCGGCGCCCAAAGCAGCTTCGGCTTCTTTGCCGGTGATCTTTTTTGAGCGCAGGTCCACCAACATCACGTGGCTTTGCGTGCCCCCGCTGACGATGCGCAGGCCGCGTGCGGTCAAGGTCTCAGCCACGATTTGGGCGTTTTTCACCACTTGCGCTTGGTAGTCTTTGAAGCCGGGTTCCATGGCTTCTTTGAAGGCCACGGCCTTGGCTGCGATGACATGCATCAACGGGCCGCCTTGCAGGCCGGGGAAAATGGCGCTGTTGATGGCTTTTTCGTGCTCGGCCTTCATCAAGATGATGCCGCCGCGAGGGCCGCGCAAGCTCTTGTGGGTGGTGGAGGTCACCACGTCTGCGTGCGGCACGGGGTTGGGGTACTGGCCTGCGGCGATCAAGCCGGAGTAATGGGCCATGTCCACCAAGAAGATGGCGCCCACTTCTTTGGCAACTTTGGCAAAGCGCGCCCAGTCAATGTGCAAGCTGTAGGCAGAGGCGCCCGCAATGATGAGCTTGGGCTTGTGTTCGCGGGCCTTGGCTTCCATCGCGTCGTAGTCGATGGCTTCGTTGGCATCCAAGCCGTAAGACACGGCGTTGAACCATTTGCCAGACATGTTCAGCGCCATGCCGTGGGTCAGGTGGCCGCCCTCAGCCAAGCTCATGCCCAAGATGGTGTCGCCAGGCTTTAAGAAAGCAAGGAACACGGCTTCGTTGGCCGATGCGCCGCAATGCGGTTGCACGTTGGCGGCTTCCGCACCGTAAATTTGTTTCAGGCGGTCGATGGCCAATTGCTCGGCCACGTCCACGAATTCACAGCCACCGTAGTAGCGCTTGCCAGGGTAGCCTTCGGCGTATTTGTTGGTCAGTTGAGAGCCTTGGGCTTGCATGACCGCGGGGGACGCGTAGTTTTCGCTGGCGATCAGCTCGATGTGGTGTTCTTGGCGCGCGTTTTCGGCCTGGATGGCAGCCCAAACTTCGGGGTCGGTTTGTTCGATCAAGATGTTGCGGTTGTACATGGTGGCAGTCCTAGAAAAAGGTGGTTTTATGGCTGCCCAGGCGAACGGCAAAACACCTCTGTCAATAGAGGCTGCGCGCTTCCCAGTGGTCTACATCCACGTCAGCGGTTTGCGGCAGATGCCACACACGCCTATCGCCAGTTGCGCACGCTTTGGAGTTTACCGCGCTTCCAAGGCCTTGTTTATTCAGCCTCATCCTTGCCAAAGGGGGCCAAACGCTGGGCTTTTTCCCACAAGCTCTCCAAACGGGCGGTGGCCGCTTGGGCTGCGGTGGCGGGAGGTGGGGTCAAGGGGACTTTCACGCCTTTGGCCACTTGTTGCAAGCGCGAGTTTTCAGCCAGCACCTTGGCGGTGTAGCCTTGGTCGTCTTTCAAGTTGCCCGCACCCACATAGAGTTTGAGGCCGCCCTCGATGCTGCCTGCGCGGTTGATGCATTCTTTGAGCACGATCACGCCCACGCGCAAGTTGGCCACAGGGTCAAACGCAGCCAAGGTACCGCCAAAGCCTTGGTATTTTTGTTCGTGCACCTTGGTCATGACTTGCATCAGGCCTTGTGCCCCAACTGGGCTTTGGGCGAAAGGGTTGAAGCCCGACTCCACCGCCATCACGGCCAAGATGAGGGTGGGTTCAATTTGGTTGTCTGGACCCACGTCATAGGCTTCAGCCACCAAAGCGCTCAAAGGCTCGGGGGCCACGCGGTATTTTTTGCTCAGCCAGTAGGCGAGGTTGGCTTGTTGCTTGGGCAGATCGCGCGGGTCGGTGGCGGTGGCGCGGTCGACCGCATCGGCATCGGTGGCGATGCCCAGTTCATCGTACTGGCGCTCTTGCAGCCAGCTGATGACCTTGGCTTCGGTCACCACACGCAGGTCAGGGCGCACGGTCAGCGCCACGGCAAAGAAGAAGATCGACAGGCCCACCACGGCCAAGCCGTTGTGCGAAATCGCAAAAAAACCTTGTGCCACGTCAGATGCAAAGGTGCGTAGACCTAGCTGTAATCTGGCGAGTAAAGAAATAGACATAAATTTATTCAATAGGAAGCAGCTGAAATTTTAAAGCCTCGGCGACAATCACCTCTAATTTACTGTGAGCCCTGCTTGTGACTGATTCTTCTAACAAACCCCTCGACCTCGCCGCCCTAGACGCTTTGACCGGTGGCGCTTTTTCCGTTTCGACCTCGGCAGACCGCACCGCACGTCTGCGCGATTGGCTGGCTGGCCAGCCCACTTTGGCGCAAGTGCAAGCGGCCTTTGACGAAATGAGTCACCGCGACAAGGGCGCTGCCAAAGTCCTGCGCGAAAAGTTGGACGAGCTGCGCCGCAGCAAGGACCAAGATGCCTTGATCGTGGAGTGGGCTGCCAAAGGCGAAGCCCTGCGCGATGCGCCACACATCAATTTGAGCGATGCCATGGGCTGGCAGCGCGAAGCCGCCAAAGCGGGTGCGCCCTTGTCACGCGAGCCCTTGGCCGGTTTGAAAACTGCCTTGGCCGAGCGCGTGAAAGCCATTGAAGACCTGCAACACCAAAGCCAAGTGCAGCGCGAAGCCGCAGTCCTGCTGGCCCAGCGCATTGAAGTGCTGTCCACCAAACCTTGGCAAGACGCCTTGGCGCAGCGCGAAGCCCTGCAAGCCGACCTCGACCGCTGGGTGGCCCAAGCCCAAGCCTTGGCGGCTGACGCCCAGTGGCCCAGCGTGGACGCCAAGTTTGCGTCTGCTTTACAAACCAGCACCCAACAGGTGCAAGCCGTTTGGACCGCTTTTGGCGAAGCTTTGACCTTGACTGAAGCCGCCGCCGCAGACGCCGCTGCACCCTTGCCCGAAGTGCCTGCGTGGTCCGAGCAAATTCGCTTGGCCCGTGGCGAAGAACTGCCCCCAGTCGCCGCGCCCGTCAAAGCCGCCAAACCGGCGGCTGAGTCTGCCCCTGGTGTGGACGCGACCCGCAAGGTCAAGCCCACTGCCGACAAAGCGGTGGTCGACCAAAAACGTTTAGAGCTGGCCATGCAAGCCGAGGCCTTGTTCAAGCCTGCGCCTGCGGCCAAGCCCGCCAAAGCCAAAGCACCTCAGGCTGACGACGTGACGCCAGTTCAAGAGGCTGCTGTTGTCGCGCCAGTGGCTGCTGACGCCACGCAGGCAACGGTTGTTGACATGCCTGCCGTGATTGAAGTCAGTCCACCTGAAACTGCACCAGCACCAGCACCAGCACCAGCGACAGCCGAGGGGATGACGCCAGTTGCGCCCAAAGTCGATGACGTGGTTCGCGTGCCAGCCATGGGTGGCCGCAAGATGCAAGAAAGCTTGCGCAACCTGCGCGAGCAATGGAAAAAAATCGACAAAGAAGCCGCGCCCAACCCCGCGTTGTGGAAGCGCTTTGACGCCGCTTGCAACCGCGCACACGAAGTGGTGGACGCATGGCTCAAAGAAGCCCGCGCCCAAACCGCCGCGCACAAAGCCCAACGCTTGGCCTTGATTGAAGAACTCAAGGCTTGGACGCTTGCGCATGCCAATGGCCCTGATTGGAAAGGCGTGGCACGCCAGTTGCACCAGTTTGCCCAGCGCTGGCGCGAAAGCGGCCATCTGAGCGAAAAAATGTTTGCCGAGTTGCAACCTGTTTGGAAGGCTGCCATCAGCGCCGCCCACGAACCGCTGGAAGTGATGCAAAAGGCCAGTTTGGCCCGCCGCCAAGGCCTGATTGCCGAAGCGCAAGCTTTGGGCGCTGCGCCCACCTTGCGCGTGGACGCGGTCAAAGCTTTGCAGCAACGTTGGCAGGAAGAAGCGCACGCTGTGGTGCTGGACCGCAAGCTAGAGCAAAAGTTGTGGGACGCTTTCCGGCAACCGATTGACGAAGCCTTTGCCCGCAAGTCGTCGGTGCGTGAGCAATCGCAAGCCGCGCTGACACCGCATGACAAGGCCGTGCTGGATGCCGCCAAGGCCTTGGAGTCAGCCACCGCCAAAGGCGATGCCACCGCCATTCGCTCTGCCATGCACATGCTGGAACAAATTGCGCGCGGTGAAGCGGTGGCGCCAGTCGCCCCTGCGCAGACAGCAGCCAGCGCCCCTGCTGCCCCTGCGGCTTCGACCGAGGTGACCGCCCAACAAGAAGCGGTCGCTGCCAGTGACGCCGAAGAACCTGCCTCAGAAGTTGCGACAGACGCTGCAGGTGTTGAAGAAGCCGCAGTGCCTGTGGCTGAAGCTGCACCTGTCAAACCCAAAGCCCCACCACGTCCTGTGGTGGCGGTGCGCGGTGATGACCGACCCGGCCAAAAACGCACCGAAGCTGCACCTGCTGGCCGTGGCCGAGATGGCAAGCCCGGCGGCAAGTTTGGCGACAAACCAGGCTTTGGCCGTGACGGCAAACCTGGCCGCGATGGCGATCGTGATGGCGGCCGCGAAGGCTTTGCACCGCGTGGCCCTCGATTGGGCGATGCAGCTTTCCGCGCCCAACGCTTTGCCTTGGAGTCCGCCCAAGATGCGCTGCGCCGCTTGGCCGCGCAAGCCCATGGCGAGGTGTTGACCCAGCTCATGCATGCTTGGGAAAAGCGCGATGCCACGCAATTGCCAGCCGCGCAAGCCATTGGCAACAAGCTCAGCCCAGCGCAGCGCACGCAATGGTCGCAAGCCTTGTCGGCTCAGCCGCAAGGCGAGGCAGTCACGCCCTTGTTGCGTTTGGAAGTGGCCGCTGACTTGCCCACACCTGCTGTGCACATGGAGGCTCGCCGTGCTTTGCAACTGCAAATGCTCACGCGCCGCAATGACCCATCGCCTCAAATGACGTGGGCAGCTGATGCCGCACAGGTGTTGGGTGGTGCGTACGACGAGGCGGCAGCGCGTCGTTTGCAAGCGGCCTTGAAGGTGTTGTTGAAGCGCTAAACCAAGCTGAGTGGCAACCGACAAAGCCCCCTTGTGGGGCTTTGTTCGTTTTGGCGTTGCCAGCTCAACACCTCTAGGCGAGGGGGCTTGGCATCGGCATGCCAGTCGCTCAGCACCCAGCGTTCAAGACCATGGCCCAAGTCATGCACCGCAGGCTTGTGGGTGTGGCCGTGCAGCAGCACTTGGGCCTCAGCGGCATTCAGCCATGCGACCGCGGCATGGGCGTCCACGTCGGCGTAGCCAGCGAAATCTGGGTTGTGGCTGTGGCTTTGTTTGCGGGCTTCGCTGGCGTCTCGGACGCTGCGTGCATAGGTTTGGCGTTCAGCCAAAGGCTTCGCCAAAAAGTTGGCTTGCCACTGAGGCTGGCGCACTTGGGCGCGAAACGCCAAGTAGTCGTGGTCGTCCAAACACAGGGCGTCGCCATGGCTGAGCAAGATGCGCGTCGGGTTTGCAACATTTGCGCCAGCCAGCTCAAGCACCGTGGGGTCGCTCAAACCGCGCATACCGGTGGCTTTGAGCAACGCAGTGCCCACCAAAAAGTCACGGTTGCCGCACATGAAAAACACAGGCATGCGCTGCGCAGCTGATTTGAGCACGGCCAAGCACTGCAGGGCAAAGGGGTCTTGGGTGTCGTCGCCCACCCACACTTCAAACAAATCACCCAGGATGAACAAGGCGTCTGCTGGCGTGTGTGCCATGTGCTGCGCCCACGCGTCAAACGTGGCAGGCTCGATGGCGTCTAGGTGCAGGTCTGAGATGAAGTCAACGCGCTGCCAGTGCGGTTGCGCTTGTACGCAGGGCACAGGCTGGGGGGGCACAGGCGGCGTTGACATCAGCCGAGGGCTTAGAGCGCAACAGCCTTTTCGATGACCACGTCTTCTTTTGGCACGTCGTCATGAAAGCCTTTGCGGCCCGTTTTGACGGCGGCGATTTTGTCGACCACGTCATTGCCACTCACCACTTTGCCAAACACGGCATAGCCCCAGCCTTGTTGGCTGGGTGCGGTGTGGTTCAAAAATTCGTTGTCAGCCACGTTGATGAAGAACTGCGCGGTGGCCGAGTGAGGGTCAGACGTGCGAGCCATGGCCAATGTGTAGTGCTTGTTTTTGAGGCCGTTGTTGGCTTCATTTTCAATCGGTGCGTCGCAGTCCTTTTGCGTCATGCCTGGCTCGAAGCCACCGCCTTGCACCATGAAGCCTGGAATCACGCGGTGAAAAATAGTTTTGTCATAGTGGCCCTTGTTCACGTAGTGCAGAAAGTTTTCTGCGCACTTGGGGGCTTTTTCAGCGTCCAGTTCAATGGTGATGACGCCGTGGTCCAAGATGTGCAGTTCGACTTGTGGGTTGCTCATGGTGTGTTTCCTTTGTTGAAATGAGATGTCGACGCGGGCTCAAAGCACGCTGGCCGATTGGATGACGATGGGTGTGCGCGGCACGTCAGAAGGGAACGGGCCGCCGAAGCCGGTTTGTACGGTTTTGATTTTGTTCACAGTGTCCATCCCCGACACCACTTTGCCAAACACGGTGTAGCCGGGTTGTTGGGGTGTGGGATCCAAAAAGCCGTTGTCCACCACGTTGATGAAGAACTGCGATGTGGCTGAGTTGGGCACATTGGTGCGCGCCATGGCCACTGTGCCCATGGTGTTGCGTGGCCCACCCTTGGCCAAGGCTTCGCGGCCTTCGTGTTCAACGGGTGGGCGTGTGCGGCGCTCGATGTAGCGTTGGTCGTAGCCACCGCCTTGCACCATGAAGTTGCCAATCACGCGGTGAAAAATCGTGCCATCGTAGTGCTTGTCGCGCACGTATTGCAAAAAGTTGTCCACCGTCTTCGGTGCTTTGTCTGGGTAAACCTCGACCACAAATTCACCGGCAGTGGTGACAAATTTCACGCGCGGCGCATCTTGGGCGATGGCGGTTTGGGCTAAGCCCACAAAGGC
Organism: Comamonadaceae bacterium; assembly: GCA_027485285.1. Lineage (GTDB taxonomy): Bacteria > Pseudomonadota > Gammaproteobacteria > Burkholderiales > Burkholderiaceae_C > Limnohabitans. The sequence goes on from JAIXRH010000065.1 coordinate 30,674, forward strand.
GAGGGCGCAAAAGCTGGCTTTGCAAAGTGCGCGGCGGGTCAAAGATGCAAGTGTCATGGTTTGCCTTGGGTGATGTCTAGGACGGGTTTGAGGCGTTCAATTTTTTGAGAAATGCCGCGCTGCTTGGGTTCAACAGTCAAAGATCGCTCATACGCTTGACGGGCCATGTTGACCAGCAAGTCGCCCATGTTTTCATGGGCGGCCGCATAGTTGGGGTTGGCACGTAAAGCCGCCTCCAGCGAAGCCTTGGCGTTGGGGTAGTCACCTTGGGCGGCGTAAATTGCGCCCAAGTTGTTGTGGGGCTCGGGCAGCTCGGGGTATTCACGCGTGAGGTCCAAGTACACCTGTTGCGCCATCGTGGGCTGATCGAGTTGTTCAAAAATATAGGCTTGCCAAAACCGCATTTGGGGGTCACGCGGGTTGGTGGTCAAGCCTTTGTTCACCAACAGCAAAGCCTGACGGTATTTGGCTTGGCGCAACAGCTTGCGCACGTTGTTATGCGGCGTGCTGATGACAGTGGGCAGAGTGGATTGGCCAGGTTCCCACTCTGGAACTTCCACGCTTTGGGCCGAGGCCGCGCCTGCTGCAAACACCAATGTCAAACCCAGCGTGACGCAACGCAGCCTTTGGGCTGTCCAAGGGCTGTATGGGCTCAGCAGTGGGGCATCAAGTGAAGCCAAAAACTTGACTTGGTGGGTGGGGCGAGGGTTTGTCATGTGCTTTGTATACTGCAACCATTGTAAAACAGCGGGTCTGATCGACTCCTTGGCTTTCACCTCATTACCGACCCTTCATTGCGGTCACTGATCCATCACTCATGACGCTTCGCATTCACAACACGCTCACGCGTGCGTTGGAGAACTTTTCGCCTCTAGAGCCTGGCCATGTGCGCATGTACGTGTGCGGCATGACCGTGTACGACCTCTGCCATTTGGGCCACGCCCGCTCCATGGTGGCCTTTGACGTGGTGCAGCGTTGGCTCAAGGCCAGCGGCTATCGCGTCACCTATGTGCGCAACATCACCGACATTGACGACAAGATCATCAAACGCTCGCTAGACAACGGCGAAACCGTGCGCGGCTTGACCGACCGCATGATTGAGGCCCTGCACCAAGACGCCGATGCTTTGGGCATCGATCGCCCGACACACGAGCCCCGTGCGATGGACTACGTGCCGCACATGCTCTCAATGATCGGCACCCTCCAAGACAAAGGCTTGGCCTACCAAGCCCGCAATGGCGACGTCAACTACGCCGTGCGCAAGTTTGCGGGCTACGGCAAGTTGTCGGGCAAGTCGCTGGATGAGCTGCAAGCAGGCGAGCGCGTGGCCGTGGATGACGGCAAAGAAGACCCGCTGGACTTTGTGCTGTGGAAATCAGCCAAAGAGAGCGAGCCAGAAGAAGTGAAATGGGCCAGCCCCTTTGGAGCGGGCCGCCCAGGTTGGCACATCGAGTGCTCGGCCATGAGTTGCGAGATGCTGGGGCAGAGCTTTGACATTCATGGCGGTGGGGCTGACCTACAGTTCCCGCACCACGAAAACGAAATCGCGCAAAGCGAAGGCGCGAATGGCAAAAAAATGGCCAGCATCTGGATGCACAACGGCTTCATCAACGTGGACAACGAAAAAATGTCCAAAAGCTTAGGCAACTTTTTCACCATCCGTGATGTGCTCAAAGCGTTTGATGCCGAGACCGTGCGTTTCTTTGTGGTGCGCAGCCACTACCGCAGCCAGCTCAACTACAGCGATGTTCATTTGAACGACGCACGCGGGGCCTTGAAGCGCCTCTACACCGCGCTGGGCACGGTGGCCGCTGCCGATGTCACGATCGATTGGGCCGAACCCCACGCCGCTCGCTTCAAAGCCGCCATGGACGAAGACTTTGGCACGCCCGAAGCCGTAGCGGTGTTGTTTGAACTCGCGGGTGAAGTCAACCGCACACAATCGGCGCAAACCGCTGGCCTGCTCAAAGCCTTGGGGCGGGTGTTGGGCTTGTTGCAATCCGACCCCCAAGCATTTGCCCAAGCGGGTGCGGGTGTGGACGACCACGCGATTCAGGCGCAAATCGCGGCACGCGCTGCCGCCAAAGCCGCCAAAAACTTTGCCGAGGCCGATCGCATTCGCCAAGCCTTGGCTGATGAGGGCATCGTGCTCAAAGACTCGCCCACGGGCACCACGTGGGAGCGTGGCTGATCATGGCAACGACCGACAAAGTCATCATTGCCACACCCGAGTATTGGGCCGAGGCGTGCAAGCACCTGATGAAAAAAGATCGGGTGATGAAGCGCCTCATCCCTCAGTTTGGTGAAGCCTCTTTGCAGTCGCGCGGCGACGCGTTTGTCACGCTGGCACGCAGCATCGTGGGCCAACAGGTATCGGTCAAGGCGGCACAAACCGTGTGGGACCGCTTCGCTGAATTGCCTCGCAAAATCACACCCGCCAACGTGCTCAAGCTCAAGGTAGACGATATGCGCGCGGCAGGCTTGTCGGCTCGCAAGGTGGAATACATCGTCGACTTGGCGCTGCACTTTGACAACGGCGCTTTGAATGTGAAGACATGGTCAGAGATGACGGACGACGCCATCATCGACGAACTGGTGGCCATTCGCGGCATCGGCCGTTGGACTGCGGAAATGTTTTTGATGTTTCACCTCATGCGGCCCAATGTGTTGCCGCTGGACGATGTGGGGTTGATCAACGGCATCAGCCGCAACTATTTTTCGGGCGAGGCGGTCAGCCGCAGCGAAGCCCGCGAGGTGGCGGCTCCTTGGGCCCCTTATTGCAGTGTGGCGACTTGGTATATTTGGCGCTCGCTAGATCCGTTGCCAGTGTCTTACTGAGCGCGCAAGGAGTATTGAATTTTGGCTAAACGCACTTTCCTCGACTTTGAACAACCCATTGCTGAACTCGAAGGCAAGATCGACGAGTTGCGCTATGTGCAAAGCGAGTCTGCGGTTGATATCTCTGACGAGATTGACCAGCTCAGCAAAAAAAGCATGCAGCTGACCAAGGACATTTACAGCGACCTCACGCCTTGGCAAATCACCAAAATTGCGCGTCATGCCGAGCGCCCTTACACGCTCGACTACATCAACGACATCTTCACCGACTTTGTGGAAATGCACGGCGACCGCCACTTTGCGGATGACCTGAGCATCGTCGGCGGCTTGGCCCGTTTCAATGGCAACGCTTGCATGGTGTTGGGTCAGCAAAAAGGCCGCGACACCAAAGAGCGCGCCTTGCGCAACTTTGGCATGAGCAAGCCCGAGGGCTACCGCAAAGCCTTGCGTTTGATGAAGACCGCTGAGAAGTTCAAGCTGCCCGTGTTCACCTTTGTGGACACACCCGGTGCTTACCCCGGCATTGACGCCGAGGAGCGCAGCCAATCCGAAGCGATTGGCCGCAACATTTTTGAAATGGCCCAACTCGAAGTCCCGATCATCACCACCATCATTGGTGAAGGTGGCTCGGGCGGCGCGTTGGCCATCAGCGTGGCAGACCAAGTGTTGATGCTGCAGTACTCGGTCTACTCGGTCATCAGCCCTGAGGGCTGTGCCTCGATTTTGTGGAAAACCTCTGACCGTGCCGAAGACGCAGCCGAAGCCTTGGGCATCACCGCCCATCGCCTGAAAGCCTTGGGGCTGGTCGACAAAATCGTGAACGAGCCTGTGGGTGGCGCGCACCGCGACCCCAAGCAAATGGCGGCACAACTCAAGCGCGGCTTGAACGATGCTTGGCGTCAGGTGAGTGACCTCAAGGTCAAAGAACTGCTCGACAAGCGTTACGAGCGCCTCCAAAGCTATGGCCGTTTCACCGACACCAAAGCTGACGCCCGCTGACTTCCCCTCGCTGGACGCGCTCCAGCACCTTGGCCCATTCGCCGTTGCGCTCAGCGGCGGGGCCGATTCCACGGCTTTGTTGCTTGCCTGTGCCATCCGTTGGCCTCGCAGGGTGCATGCGGTGCATGTTCACCACGGCTTGCAAGCGGCGGCAGATGGGTTTGAGGCCCATTGCGTGGCTCTGTGTGCGCGTTTTCATGTGCCTCTGGTGGTGCAACGTGTGCACGCAGCACACGCAGCAGGCGAGAGCCCCGAGGACGCCGCCCGCCAAGCCCGCTACCGTGCCCTGGCCGAGGCGCTGCAAAGCAACTGGGATGGGCACATCCAGCACATGGCCTTGGCCCAACATGCGGACGACCAAGCTGAGACTTTGTTGCTGGCGCTGTCGCGTGGTGCAGGTTTGCCTGGCTTGGCGTGTATGCCCGCAGTGGCTGAACGTCATGGCGTGACGTACCACCGCCCCTGGCTGGATGTGCCCGGACTTGCTTTGCGCGAGGCCCTGACTGCCGCAGGCGAAACTTGGGTTGAAGACCCAACCAACACCGACACGCGCTTCACGCGCAACCGCATCCGTGCTGAGCTGTTGCCGGTGATTGAGCAAGCGTTTCCTGTCTTCAGGCAAACCTTCGCACGCAGCGCCTCTCACGCAGCCCAAGCGCAAACGCTGTTGCAAGAAATGGCAGAGCAAGACTTGCAGCAAGTGGGGCATCCGCCAGCCATCCAAGCTTTGCAGCAGCTCAGTGAGGCACGGCAATCGAATGTGTTGCGTCATTGGTTGGCGCTCGAGCAATCTCAAGCCAGCGCCGCACAACTGCAGGCCTTGTTGGTGCAGGTCAAAGCGTGCACCACTCGCGGCCACCACATCGACATCAAGGTGGGCCGTGGCTTCGTCAGGCGTGATGGGGCGGTGTTGCGTTGCTACAATCTGTGAGTTTTTTTGCCCATAACACAACAGTTTTAAACAAATATGGCATTGATTGTTCATAAATATGGCGGCACGTCGATGGGCTCGACAGAGCGCATCCGCAACGTCGCTAAGCGCGTCGCCAAGTGGGCCCGCGCGGGTCACCAAATGGTGGTGGTGCCTTCCGCCATGAGCGGCGAGACCAACCGTTTGCTTGGCCTTGCCAAAGAATTAGCCCCCTCCAAGGCCGACTCGGCCTACAACCGCGAACTCGACATGCTGGCCTCCACGGGCGAGCAAGCCTCTTCTGCTTTGTTGGCCATCGCATTGCAAGCCGAAGGCCAGCCTTCGGTCAGCTACGCGGGCTGGCAAGTGCCCATCCGCACCAACAGCGCTTACACCAAAGCGCGCATTGAGTCGATTGACGACAAGCGCGTGCGTGCCGATTTGGACGCAGGCAAAGTGGTCATCATCACGGGCTTTCAAGGCAAAGACGACCACGACAACATCACCACCTTGGGCCGTGGCGGCTCTGACACCTCGGCGGTCGCAGTGGCAGCCGCCTTGCAGGCCAAAGAGTGTTTGATCTACACCGACGTGGACGGCGTGTACACCACCGACCCCCGTGTGGTGCCTGAAGCCCGTCGCTTAGAAACGCTGTGTTTTGAAGAGATGCTAGAAATGGCATCTTTGGGTAGCAAAGTTTTGCAAATTCGCTCGGTTGAGTTTGCAGGTAAATACAAGGTGCCGCTGCGCGTGTTGTCCAGCTTCACCGCGTGGGACATTGACATCAACGAAGAAGCCAAATCAGGCACGTTGATCACCTTTGAGGAAGACGAAAAAATGGAACAAGCAATCGTATCGGGCATCGCCTTTAACCGCGATGAGGCCAAAATTTCTGTGGTCGGCGTGCCCGACAAGCCAGGCATCGCTTACCAAATCTTGGGCGCTGTGGCCGATGCCAACATCGAAGTGGACATGATCATCCAAAACATCAGCAAGGATGGCAAAACCGACTTCAGCTTCACCGTGCACCGCAACGACTTTGCACGCACCACCGATTTGCTGAAAGACAAAGTGTTGCCAGCCCTGGGCGCGAGCGACGTGATTGGCGACACCAAGATTTGCAAAGTGTCCATCGTGGGCATCGGCATGCGCAGCCATGTGGGCGTGGCCAGCAAGATGTTTCGTTCATTGAGCGAAGAGGGCATCAACATCCAAATGATCTCCACGTCGGAGATCAAAACTTCGGTGGTGATCGACGAAAAATACATGGAGCTTGCGGTGCGCGCGCTGCACAAAGCTTTTGATTTGGACCAGCCCACGCTCTAAGCTTCGTGCATAATATGCACCAGCTGGAAACGTGACCGAGTGGCCGAAGGTGCTCCCCTGCTAAGGGAGTATGGGGTGTAGAGCCTCATCGAGGGTTCGAATCCCTCCGTTTCCGCCAGCTACCTAGCAAAGACGCCCCTTTCGGGGCGTTTTTCGTTTCTACCCAACTATTTACACGTCATCAACTTTGGGCATGTTTTTGGTAGGTAAGCTGACAAATGAAAAATCTTATAGTTTTCATGCGGTTCAGGTTTGTGTGAGTAACTTTATCAAATTACTTGGTAACTTAACATGACGTCTATTGCCAATTTGATAGCTTATCGGTTAACAACTTAGCATACAAGAGGCATCCTCTTGGCCACGCACGCTGCACCAACCGACGGTGTAAAGCTGCTGACTGCCAAACTATAAATCCGATGATTGAACCCAATTGGGAACTCACATACGTTTGAGCGCTGTTTGATTTTTGGTTGACAAAAGCAAAGCGTTGCAAGAGTTGATTGAGTGCTGTTTGCAAAGGACGATGCTTTGTCCGAGCCGGCCAGTTTGCCAACTGGCTCGCAAACGTGCTACCTCATTCAAGCAGCCACGGTTCAGATAAAAGCTTCTTGAGTTTGGGCTTGCTGCTGATTGGCTGATCTGAAGCGGTTTGAAACGCCAGACAGTTGTCTTCACTTAAGTCAAATTTTGTGTCTTGAAATCAACACTGCCGGCGGCAGCAAGCCAAGGGCAAAAACAATCGCGCCAAGGTCTTGCCAATCACGGGTTTGCATCAGACAAAAACCAATGGCGACCACTGCCCATGCATAAGGCATTAACTGGTTTAGTTGAATGGTTGGAAGCTTTCTCATGCTGTTAATTTTGCACTCAATCAGTGTCTGCTGGCTTGTTTGTCGCTGCTGGGGGCTTTAAAAGGTGTTGATGACTTCTTCATACAGCGCGTGAGTCACATCCGGCAAGACGCCAAACCATGCCTGAAAAGCTGGGCGTGCTTGGTGAAGCAGCATGCCTAGGCCGTTGACGGTTGAGTTACCTCGCAAGCGGGCCTCTTGAAGGAGCGGTGTTTCCAGTGGGATGTAAACCGCATCGCAAACCAGTGCTTCAACTGGAAGCTTGTTCAAGCGCAACGCGAGGGCGGGCTCTCCGTCCATACCTTGATTGGTTGTGTTGACGAGTAGGGCAGCGCCTGTGAGTGCGTCCTCACGCGCCTCCCACTTCACGGTGGTGACCGCAGGACCAAACGCTTGTGCCAGCTCTTGGGCTTTGCTGTGTGTACGGTTGATGAGCCGAATGTTTGTCGCGCCTGCGTCGAGCAGGCTGACCACCACACCCCTGGCGGCACCGCCTGCGCCCAACACGGCGATAGGGCCAGCATTGGCGTGCCAGTTGGGTTGCGATTCGAGCAGGCTCTGGATGAAACCAAATCCGTCATTGTTAAAGCCATGCAGCGCTCCGTCTGACTGCACCACGATGGTGTTGATGGCGCCCATACGTCTGGCCAGTGGGTCGACCCAATCCACGCACGCCATGGCATTGACTTTGTGCGGAATGGTGATGTTGCAACCCGCAAGACCGAGAGCTTGCAGACCTCGAATAGCTGCTTCAAGGTCGATGGGGTTGACTGGGAAAAGCCCATAAGCACCGTTCAACTGGTGTTGGCGTATCCAATGGTTGTGGATGAGTGGGGATCTGGAGTGGGCCACAGGCCAGCCCATCACGCCAGCGATGGTGAATGTGTTTTTCATGAATTTGCCAAAGAGTAGTCCAATGTTAGCAATTGTGCTGATGGGCTTGGGTTGATCTCAGTCAGTAGATTTCCATCAGGAAGCACATTCAAAAATTACGCTAAGTGGTTGCATTAAATGAACTTTTTTCACAAATAAACAACAATTATTTTTGATTCATGCAGATTTCGTAGGTTTGTTGGATAAAATCAAAATTAAGGAGTCCATATGTCTAATCAATCTGATTCGCTCGAAAGTGTTGTTATCGGTGACGGCGTTGTCGTCAAAGGTACGTTCACAGTTCCATCAAAAGCCATCATCAATGGTGTTATTGAGGGTGATTTAACTGCTGAAGAGGTCTTAATCGGCCCAACAGGCAAGATCACCGGCAGAGTTTCTGCCAAGGTGATCGATGTGCGTGGACAGTTGCACAACACCATCATTTCTGAGAAGAGCCTGATCGTTCGCTCAACCGGAAAAATTGCTGGCAAAGTTCAATACTCGGAGATCGAGATTGAAAAGGGCGGCGAGATCGAAGGTACCTTGAGCCAAGATGCCAACGGTCCTGTGATGCAAGTGGGCGGCCCTGCGGCCGTTTAATTTCCATCGCTCCTTGTCATGATGTCTCGAATTGTCACCGCTGCGCGATTGCTCCCCGGGTTTGTCGCTCGGGGATGGACTCGTCAGTACGAGGACGCGAGAATCATTCTTGAGCAAAACGGCGACCTTCACTACCTGAACATCAGCGCGCACATGCAGCGCATTTTGGTGCGTGGCGGCATTTTGACCACGGGCGTCATGCTCGTTGCTATCTTTGTGCTGATGGTCACCAGCGTGAATCTGATGATCAGTCGCGCCAAGTTGGAGCGATCGCATGAAGAGGTCTATCGCGCACTGCTCAGCAGCGCTTCTGACTCTGAAAACGGCGATCAACTCACCATGAATGACGAGCAAATGGTTGCCTTGGCGCAAACCATTCGCGATCGCGACATGAGCATTCGCCGCTTTGTGGACACGTCCATGGTTGCGGTGTCGCAAGAAAACGTGACCATGAAGTCGCAACTTGAATCTTCGGGTTTGACTGAAAAGATCGTGAAGATCATTCAGCAAAACGCGGCCAATGGTGGCTTTAACCTAGAAGACGATGTCAAAAACAATCCTTTGCTGCGCGGCAAAGTGGCTGACGAGTTGTCAACCAACCGTGCTTTGCGTGAAGTTCTTTACGCATTGCCGAGCGTCATGCCTGTGCCCAATTACAGTGTGACATCCGATTTTGGTGTGCGTCGTCATCCTATTTCAGGACAAACACATTTCCACACCGGCCTGGATTTGTTAAGTCAAACAGGGGATGAAAAAGTCCATCCCGTCAAGCCAGGCGTGGTTGTTTTGGCGCAGTTTCATACGCAATATGGCAACACCGTTGTGGTCCGCCACACCAATGGTGTTGAATCCCTGTATGCGCACATGGCTAACATAGCGGTGAAGTTGGGTGACAAAGTCACCAATGAATCTGTGTTGGGTAATATCGGTAGCACAGGTTCTTCGTCAACTGGCAAGCATCTGCATTTGGAAATTTTGATTGGTGGTTATCCAGTCAACCCACAAAAAGTAATACGGACGGCACAATATGTTCAACAAATCCAAAACCAACAACGTTAATCCAACTCAAGCAGGTGCAGCTGCGCCCGAAGCAGAGGAGCTGAGCAATGACGTTGAGAATGAAGACGAGTTGAACGAGGCTGTGACGCAGCCCGTAGTCAATCCCCCCCCTCAACCAACCCAGCGAAGCAGCATGATGGACATGATCACAACAACCGCGACAAAACCCTCAATTTTGAGCGAGGGCTTCTCCTTTCGAGGCGAGATCGCTGCCAAAGGCGCGATCCACGTTGAGGGTGCATTGAATGGTCAAATCCAAGTCGATGAACTCACCATCGGTGCACGTGGTCAAGTGGAAGGTGTTGTGACTTGCACCAGCTTGCACATCAAAGGGAAATTCTCAGGCACTGCAACATGCAATGAACTCATCGTCACCTCTTCTGCTTCAGTGGACGGTCACGTGGTGTATCAAACCTTGTCTGTTCAAAAGGGTGCTTCGATCAAGGGCGAGCTCTTGCTGGTTAAGTAATCCAGCCCAGCCAAAAGCTGACAGCGTTTGTCTATGAGCCAAGAAGATATTTTCATCAACGGTGAATTGCTGCGCTTGCGTCGAGAGGCCAGTGCTTGGGCCATCAATGACATGGCTGTACGTGCTTGTTTGTCTGTGAAACAAGTTCGCCAGCTTGAAGACGGTGGCATGAGCTCTTTTTACAGTCAGTCGGTGAAAGCCACTGCCGCGAAAAAGGTGGGCGCAATCTTAGGCTTAACACCCGATCAGGTGTTCAACAAGTCGGTTGAGCCTGCGCCAAGTGCTGATGCGATTGAGCCACAACTGGTTGAGAGTGCTCAAGATGCCTCACTTGAAACCAAGGCGGCCTTGGTGTCTGAGGCGCATTCAGAAGCGGTGGTCGTTCCTTTGGAGGCCCCTGTTCTTGTAGACCAGGTACCAGCACCTGCAGCCATCTCTGCACCAGCTTCAATCACTGAAGAGCCAAAATCTAAAACCTCGTTGTGGGTCATGGCTGGTTTATTTGCCGCTGCTTTGGCGGTGGCCGCTTACATGCAGCCGCGCGAATTACCCGCCTCTGAGCCAGCGCCCCCGTTGCAAGTGCTTCCTTCTGAAGAGTCCGCCAGTGTTGCAAGCGCTGCCGATGTGCCTGCTTCTGAGCCAGTTGAAGTTGCGTCAGGGGCTGCCCTTGTTCAAAAGCCAGCCTCTGCCACAACAGCCACAGCTTCTGCGCCTGCCGCAGCTGCAAGCAAAGCACCTTGAGTTTTTGTTGCCCAGTGAAAAGCCGCTCTAGAGCGGCTTTTTTAGTTTTTCGCGCCCAGTGCGAGGGCCTCTTCACGGCTAGTGGCAAGCGCTTGCGCGTGAGGCTGCGCCAGGGACCATCCACCCATGTGGGATTTGCACAAATCATGCATGCCTTGCACCCATGTGTCGCTGTCGTTCAAACAGGGAATGTAGTGAAACGTTTCACCACCTGCGTGTAGGTAAGTTTCTTGCGCTTCTTGAGAAATCTCTTCCAAGGTTTCCAAACAGTCGCTGGTAAAGCCCGGGCAAATCAAATCGACACGTTTCACACCTTGCTCAGCCAGTGCAATGAGCGTGGGCTCGGTGTAGGGTTCCAGCCACTTGGCTTTGCCAAAGCGGGATTGGAAGGTCACCAAGTACTGCGCTTTGCTGAGGCCCAAGGCTTCACCCAATAAGCGTGCAGTTTTGTAGCATTCGCAGTGGTAGGGATCGCCTAAGTGCAGCGTGCGTTCAGGTACGCCATGAAAGCTCATCACCAAACGCTCAGGTTGACCATGCGCAGCCCAATGTGCGCGCACGCGTTCAGCGAGCGCCGCGATGTAGGCCGGGTGATCGTGGTAGTGGTTGATGAAGCGAAACTCTGGCAGCACACGACTTTTCAGGCCCCAGTGGTAGACCGAATCAAACACGCTGGCTGTGGTGGTGCCTGAGTATTGTGGGTAGGCGGGCAGAATCAAGATGCGTGTGTGGCCTTCGGCCTTCAGCGCATCCAGTTGGCTAGCGATCGACGGATTGCCATACGTCATGGCATAGCGAACAGTGACAGCCTCACCGTGCGAATTGAAAACTTTTTGCAAAGCTTGTGCTTGTTTGTCGGTCCAAATCTTCAGCGGCGAGCCTTCATCTGTCCAAATGGTGGCGTACTTGGCCGCTGATTTGGCAGGCCTCACGCGCAAGATGATGCCGTGAAGAATAGCCATCCAAAGCAAGCGTGGAATCTCGACCACGCGATGGTCTCCCAAAAACTGGGCAAGGTAGCGGCGAACAGCAGGGGCTGTGGGCGCGTCGGGCGTGCCCAAGTTGCACAACAACACGGCAGTCCGCGGCGCCTGTCCGTGGGAGAAGGGGGGCTCTGGGTGAAAGACAGGTTTAAACATGATGATGTATTCTCCCCCAGCATGCTGAATATTTTTAAAATCCAAGCCATTTCCTTAGACCTTGATGACACTTTGTGGCCTGTTTGGCCCACCATCGTCCGAGCGGAGGTGGTTTTGCAAGATTGGCTGGCATTGCATGCGCCACAAACAGCGCAGTTGTGTACCGACGCCGAGGTGAAAAAACGCATCCGAGCCGAGGTGAATCAGCGCCATCCCGACAAAGCGCATGACTTGAGTTTTTTACGACACGAGGCCATACGTCAGAGTTTGATCAGCGCTGGCGAAGCGCCGCATTTGGCAGATGAAGCGTTTGCGGTGTTTTTTGCCGAACGACTCAACGTCACTTTGTATGACGGCGTGGTCCAAGCCCTTGCACGTTTGGCTGAACGCTACCCGCTGGTGGGTTTGTCCAATGGCAATGCCGATGTATTTCGCACCCCGGCGGGCCCGTATTTCAAAGCGTCTCTCAGTGCGCAAAGCTTTGGTGTGGCCAAGCCTGATGTGCGCATTTTTCATGCCGCTGCAGCGCAGCTGAATGTGCCTGTTGAATCCGTGTTGCACCTCGGTGATGACGCCCACGCCGATGTGATGGGCGCCATCAACGCCGGCATGCAAACTGTATGGGTCAACACCCAGGGCCATGACTGGCCCCATCAGTCAGCGCAGCCTTTGACCGTGAGCCACCTGACGGAGTTGTGTGACCACTTGCTGGCCTGAGCGGACCGCACCTTCGAGGGTGGACGGGTAGGGGCCGCAGATGTAGTCGCCACAGGCCCACAAGCCTTCGGCCACCAATGACTCGGGTCTATCAAGCATGGGGGTGCAGCCGAGCGTGGCACGTTTTTCGACCACGGTTTGCACAACCTCCACATTCACTAGCTCCAGTTGCTCGCAGACTTGGCCGTGCACTTGTTCGGTCACGTCATCGCGCTCAGCGGTGCAGGCACTCACCACAGCGGCCAACAACCCATGCTGTTGCGACAAAGCACCTTTGTCGAATACAAATTGTGCAGGCGCTTGCGCATCGCTGTGCAGCGCCACCATGGGGCGAGCTAGGCCATTGAAGCCCACGTCTTTGCAATGCAAATACACGGTGGCGATTGCGGTGTGCGAAAGCTCGGCGCACATGAAGGCCCACTTGGGCGCGATGTCGGCGGTGAGGCGCGCGGCCTCCCACGACGGGCAAGCGAGCAGCACCGCGCTGTGCGGTGACGCCGCGTGTTGCAGTGCCTCCACCTCGTCGGCAGACACACGCGAGCCCAGACGAATGTCTGCCCCATGCGTGCGAAGCCACTGCAAACACGCCTCGGGAAAAAGAGCACCTAAATCCACGCGGGGCACCAGCAGATCAGAGCTGCCCGCGCCACCCAACAAAGCATCGTGCAGCACGCGTAAAAACACCGTGGCACTGGCGTCAACCAAGGGTGTGTTGAGGGCCGACAAACACAGCGGCTCAATGAGCTGCGTCATCAACCGAGGGCTCAGGCTTGAGGCGTTGCACAGCTGGGCCACTGTCCACGTGGGATCGCATTCAAACCCGGCGCGCTGCCATCCCCAAGCGGCCTGGATGAGGCTGACCTTGTCTTTCAAGGTCCAGCCTTGCGCAAGGCCTAAGCCAGCCAGCATGTTGAGCGGCAGTGGCCAGTTGGGAAGGTGGATGCCTTGGCCATCTGCAAAGCGTAAGTCCAGTGGCATGCGTTGCAGCAGTGCATCTGGGTTCAAACCCACCGTGCGCATGAGGGCCAATGTGTCGCGGTAAGCGCCAATCAGCACATGTTGGCCATTGTCCAAAGGCTGGCCCGCAAAGCTTTGTGTCAGGCTTCGGGCGCGACCCCCGGCCATCTGGGCCGCTTCAAACAACCGCACTTGCCAGCCCGCTTGGGTGGCGGCCACGGCAGCGGCCAAACCTGCCCAGCCCGCGCCCACGATGGTCAGTTGCTGCATGCGGTGCTGAAAACTTAAAAGCGGCCCAGCGCTTGCATTTTCCAAGCCAGCCAGAGTTTGCGCAGTGGCGTGAGGGCCACACGTTGGTTGAGCACTGGAAACTGTTTGGCCTCGATCTCACGCAGCAAGGTGCGGTAAATGCTGGCCATCATCAAGCCTGGCTTTTGGTGTTTCCAGTCTTGGATGGGCAATAAGGCCAAAGCGTCGTCGTACAAAGCATGCGCACGCGCCGCTTGAAATTGCATGAGGGCTTGAAAACGCTCAGAGTCCAAGCGGTTCAATATTTCATGGGCCTTCACTTCAAACTGCTGCAGCTCGTTCACGGGCAAGTAAATGCGGCCTCGCAGGGCGTCTTCACCCACGTCACGGATGATGTTGGTGAGCTGAAACGCCTGGCCTAGTTTGTGGGCGTAGGCGGTGGTGGCCGTATCGGTTTGGCCAAAAATTTTGGCCGACACTTCGCCCACCACGCCAGCCACCAAATGGCAGTAGCGCGTGAGGTTGGGGTAGTCAAGGTATCGGGTTTGCGTCAGGTCCATTTCGCAACCCTCAATCACCGATTGCAACGAAGCTTCCTCAATGCCGAACTCAGCCACCAACGGCATCAGGGCTTGCGTGACGGGATGGTTGGGTGTGCCTGCAAAGGCTTGGTGCACTTCGTTGTGCCACCATGCCAGTTTGCTGGCGGCCACGCCAGGGTCAGTCACCTCGTCCACCACATCGTCCACCTCGCGGCAAAAAGCGTAAAACGCCGTGATGGCCGCACGGCGCTGGGGTGGCAAAAACAGGAAGGCGTAATAAAAGCTGCTGCCCGAGGCAGAGGCTTTTTGCTGAACGTAGTCTTGAGGTGTCATGTGTGCCTGATTATCAGGCACACAGGGCTCTCCGAGCGCAAGGCCCTCACATGCGAATGCATCGCCAAACGATACGAACCAAGTCAGATTTTTGCAGGGTGGGCTGTGCAAGCTGACGGTGATCCTCGGTTTCAACGCGCGTGTCTAGTTTGTCCAAGATGCACAAGCCGCCTTGCACCACCGCGCGCAGCTCCCAGCCAGCGCGGCCTTGGATGCGATGGGGCAAAGGTGCGCCTTGCATCATCAGCTGGCGTGCAAACTGCAGCTCTTGTTTCAGGGTTTGGCCTTGGGGTAGATAGTCTCTGCCACGCAGCAGGTCTTCGGCGCGGTCTTGCCAAAAGTTGATCAGCTGCAAGGCGGTGCAAATGGCATCGCTTTGCGCAAGAGATGGCGCGTCAGCCACGCCGTACAAATGCAGCATCAATCGGCCCACAGGGTTGGCGGAGCGACGGCAGTATGCCAGCAGCTCGGTGCGGTGGCGATAGCCTTGGCCCACACTGGTGTAAATCACGTCTTGCTCAAAAGCATCGAGCAAATCGAACAGCGGCTGTGCAGGCAATTGGTGTTGCTCAACTGCCCGTTGCAGCGGGCCAAAAACGTTTGGCCAGCGGATGCTGGGTCTTTCGCTGTGTTGCAGGCAGTTGTGGAGGTCTGCCCGGTACTCGCCCAAAGCCTCGAGGCGGTGGTGCGCAGGTTCGTGGCCTTCGTCGGCCAAATCATCGGCTGTACGGGCAAAGTGGTAGAGCGCCGCCACGGCGGGGCGTAAACGCTTGGGGCATAGCCACGATGCAACAGGAAAATTTTCGTAATGGTCGATGCTTGACATAAGGGGGTGCATTGTCGCTCGCCCTTTTTAAACACGGGGCGAATGGCGATCAGCTACATTAATAACCAATCAGTCATTAGTAAAGTCAGCACTTTATGTTGTTTCAAAATTTGCTTTCTCGCCGCTTTTCCATCTTGGTGATCGCAGCCCTCTCTTTGGCCGCTTGCGATAAAAAGCCCGCGCCTCTTGAGCCGGTGCGTGCGGTCAAAGTCATGACAGTGGGCGAGTCCATTGCCACGACTGACCTGGAGTTTTCGGGGGATGTGCGGGCACGCATCGAGTCCAATCTGGGTTTTCGTGTGGCGGGCAAATTGCTCAGCCGGCCTGCAGAAGTTGGCCAACGCGTGAAGGCCGGTCAGCTTTTGGCCCACATTGACCCGCAAGACTACCGCGCTGCTGCCGAGGCGGCTGAGGCGCAATTGATGGCCGCTCAAACCAGCCGTGATGTGGCGGGCGCAGACTTCAAGCGTTACCAAGATTTACATGCACAAGGCTTCATCAGCATGGCCGAGTTGCAGCGCCGCGAGTCGGCCTACACCTCGGCCCAAGCCCAATGGAAGCAAGCACAAGCCCAAAGCTCGGTGCAAGGTAACCAGTCGGGTTACACCCGTTTGTTGGCCGATGGCGCAGGTGTTGTCACCGCGGTAGATGCCAGTGCAGGCCAAGTGGTGGCCGCTGGCCAGCCTGTGGTGCGTTTGGCTTTGGACGGCCCACGCGATGCGGTGTTTGCTGTGCCCGAAGACAAGCTGGGCTTGCTGAAAACCGGCGACACCGTCCAGGTGCGTCAGTGGGTGGACGGCAAAGTGCTAGACGCTGTGGTGCGCGATGTATCGGCCAGCGCTGACGCGGTGACGCGCACCTTTATGGCCAAAGCCGCACTGCCCAAAGATGCCGCGCCTGTGTTGGGCTCTACCGTCACGGTGAGTTTGGGCCTGGCCAAAGACGCGCGCAAAACCATCAAGCTGCCCACCAGCGCTTTGCGCTTGGAAGCGGGCGCGCCATCGGTGTGGGTGCTAGATCCCGCCACCTTGACGGTGAAGTCCCAAGCCATTGAGGTGAATACTGCCAGCGGCAACGAGGCGGTGGTGACATCAGGCCTCAAAAACGGCGATCAAGTGGTGCTGTCTGGCGTGCATGTGCTGACCGCAGGCCAAAAAGTTTCGGTGTTTGGCGCGGTGAAGTGAGTTGACCATGGGCGACAAATTCAACCTTTCTAAATGGGCGCTGGACCATCCTGCGCTCACGCGTTACTTGATGGTGGTGCTGATGGTGTTGGGTGTGGCGGCCTACTTTCAGCTGGGTCAAGACGAAGACCCACCTTTCACTTTCAGAGCCATGGTGGTGCGCACCTATTGGCCGGGTGCAACGGCGCAGCAAGTGGCCGAGCAAGTCACCGACAAGATTGAACGCACGCTGCAAGAAGTGCCCTATGCCGACAAGATTCGCAGCTACTCCAAGCCGGGCGAATCGCTGATCATTTTTCAAATCAAAGACTCTTCCAAGCCCACCGATGTGCCCAACATTTGGTACACGGTGCGCAAGAAGATTGGCGACATCCGCTACACCTTGCCGCCCGGGGTGCAGGGCCCGTTTTTCAACGATGAATTTGGGGATGTGTATGGCGTGATTTACGCGCTTGATGCACCCGGCTTTTCGCCTGCAGAGGTCAAGAAGTTTGCCGACGATGTGCGCCAACAGCTTCTGCGTGTGCCTGATGTGGCCAAGGTCGAGCAGTTTGGCGTGCAAGACGAAAAAATCTTCGTCGAAATTCCGCAAAAGCGTTTGGCGCAACTGGGCTTGGACGTGGGCGCTGTGTTGTCGCAACTCAGCCAAGAAAATGCGGTCGAAAATGCCGGCGCAGTGCAAGCCCCGCTCGATGTGTTGCAAGTGCGCATAGGCGGTCAGTTTGAAACCGAAGCGCAGCTGCGGGCCATGCCCATTCGCGGCAGCTCGGGCCAACAGACCAAGCTGGGCGACATCGCCACCATCACGCGTGGCTATGTGGACCCGTCCACCGTCAAGGTGCATCACCAAGGCCACCCGGTCATCGCCCTCGGCGTGTCGATGGCCAAGGGCGGCGACATCATTTCGCTGGGCAAAGCTTTGGAAGTTGCCACCACGCGCATTGAGAAAACATTGCCTGCAGGCGTGGGCCTGCTGAAGGTGCAAGACCAGCCGATGGCGGTGCAAAAGTCGGTGGGCGAATTTGTGAGCGTGCTGATTGAGGCCGTGCTGATTGTGTTGGCGGTCAGCTTTGTGGCTTTGGGTTTGCACAAAGGCGGTCGTTTTGGCTGGTATGTGGACATGCGTCCGGGCTGGGTGGTCGCCATCACGATTCCACTGGTGTTGTCCATGACCTTTTTGGCCATGAATTACTTGGGCATTGGCCTACACAAAATTTCGCTGGGCTCACTCATCATTGCCTTGGGCCTGTTGGTGGACGACGCCATCATTGCGGTGGAGATGATGGTGCGCAAAATGGAAGAGGGTTACGACCGTGTGCGTGCCGCCACCTTTGCGTACGAGGTCACCGCCATGCCCATGTTGACGGGCACGCTCATCACCGCTGCTGGCTTTTTGCCGATTGGCATGGCCAAGTCGACGGTGGGTGAGTACACCTACGCCATTTTTGCGGTGACGGTGATTGCCTTGGTTTTGAGTTGGTGGGTGTCGGTGTACTTTGTGCCCTACTTGGGCACTTTGTTGTTGAAGGTCAAGCCCCAAGGCGAACACGCGGGTGAGCATGAGCTGTTTGATGGCCCGTTCTACCGCCACTTCCGCACCGCAGTCACCTGGTGCGTGGAATACCGCTGGAAAGCCATTGGCATCACCATTCTCATTTTTGTGCTCGGCATTGTGGGCATGGGCCGTGTGCAACAGCAGTTTTTCCCAGACTCCAGCCGCCCTGAAATTTTGGTGGACTTGTGGTTCCCAGAAGGGACGTCCTTCAAAGCCAACGAGACCGTCACGAAGGCGGTCGAGCAGCGCTTGCTCAAAGAGCAGGGCGTGCAAAGCGTGAGCACATGGATTGGCTCTGGCGTGCCACGTTTTTACCTGCCACTTGACCAGGTGTTTCCACAAACCAACGTGTCGCAAATCATTGTGATTCCCGAGAGTTTGGCGCGCCGTGAATCCTTGCGTTTGGCTTTGCCTGCCGTGCTGGCGCAAGAGTTTCCTGAGGCGCGTGCGCGGGTCAAGCTGCTGCCTAACGGCCCACCCGTGCCCTACCCTGTGCAATTCCGTGTTGTTGGACCCGACCCCAAAGTGTTGCGCTTGCGCGCCGACGAAGTGAAGGCGCAAATGCGCACCAGCGCCAACACGCGCGGTGTGAATGACAACTGGAACGAGGCCATCAAAGTGGTGCGCCTTGAGGTGGACCAAGCCAAGGCGCGCAACTTGGGCGTGACCAGCCAGTCCATTGCGCAAGCGGTGCGCACTTTGTTGGTGGGCTCGACGGTGGAGCAGTTTCGCGAGGACAACAAACTCATCGACATCGTGCTGCGTCAGCCCTTGAATGAGCGTGATGCCATCAGCGACCTCGCCAGTGCCTTTGTGCCCACCGCGTCGGGCCGCATGATCCCGCTGACGCAAGTCGTCAAGCCCGTGTTGTCGTGGGAGCCCGGCGTGATGTGGCGCGAGGGAAGGGAATACGCCATCACGGTGCAGTGCGACATCGTCGAGGGCCTGCAAGGCGCCACCGTCACGCAGCAGTTGCTGCCAGACTTGAAGAAAATCGAGGCCAAATGGCAAGACAGCGGCATACAAAGTTACCGCATTGAAGTGGCTGGCGCGGTCGAAGAAAGCGCCAAGGGTTCCAGCTCCATTTCGGCGGGCCTGCCAGTGATGCTATTCATCACCTTCACTTTGCTGATGCTTCAGTTGCACAGCTTCAGCAGAGCTTTGCTGGTGTTCTTGACCGGCCCGCTGGGCTTGGCTGGTGTGGCTGGTGCTTTGTTGGTGCTCGATCGTCCCTTCGGCTTCGTGGCTTTGCTGGGCGTGATTGCCTTGATGGGCATGATTCAGCGCAATTCAGTGATCTTGATTGACCAAATTGAGCAAGACCGTGCCAGCGGTGTGCCCGCTTGGGAGGCCATTGTGGAGTCCGCTGTGCGCCGATTGCGCCCGATCGTGCTGACAGCAGCGGCTGCCGTGCTGGCCATGATTCCGCTCACGCGCAGCGTGTTTTGGGGGCCCATGGCGGTTGCCATCATGGGCGGCCTTGTGGTGGCCACCGTCTTGACGCTTCTGGCCTTGCCTGCTATGTACGCGGCGTGGTTTAAGGTTGAAAAGCCGTCTAAAATGTCAAGCTGACCGATTTCAAGCGGGTGGTCTTTTTCAGGCCACCCGTTGTTATTTAGATACCCGCGCGGGTGGCGAAATTGGTAGACGCACCAGGTTTAGGTCCTGACGTCCGCAAGGATGTGCGGGTTCGAGTCCCGCCCCGCGCACCACTTGATTCCTAGCAAGCGGCCCCAAGGCCGCTGCTGACCCTGCCAAATTAGGAGAAATACATGGCTGTGACTGTTGAGACTTTGGAAAAACTAGAACGCAAGATTACTTTGAGCTTGCCTGTGGATGTGATTACCAAAGAGGTGGATGTGCGCTTGAAGCGCGTGGCGCGCCAAGTCAAGATTGACGGCTTCCGTCCAGGCAAAGTGCCCATGAACATCGTGGCCCAACGCTACGGTTATTCCACACAGTTCGAAGTGATGAACGACAAAGTGGGCGAAGCTTTTGCACTGGCCACCAACGAAGCCAAGCTGCGCGTGGCTGGCCAACCCAGCATCACTGAAAAAGAAGGTGCACCCGAAGGTCAAATGCAATTTGATGCCGTGTTCGAGGTGTACCCAGAAGTCAAGTTTGCTGATTTGAGCAGCCTTGAAGTTGAAACCGTCTCCGCCGAGGTGACAGACGCTGCCATCGACAAAACCATCGAGATCTTGCGCAAGCAACGCCGCACCTTTGCTCAGCGTGGTTTGGACACGGCGGCCCAAGACAACGACCGCGTGACCATCGACTTCGAAGGCAAGATTGACGGCGAACCCTTCCAAGGCGGCAAAGCCGAAGACTTCCAGTTCTTGCTGGGTGAAGGCCAAATGCTCAAAGAATTTGAAGATGCGGTGCGCGGCATGAAGTCTGGCGAAAGCAAGACTTTCCCACTCAGCTTCCCAGCCGATTACCACGGCAAAGACGTGGCTGGCAAACAGTCGGATTTCTTGGTGACTTTGAAGAAAGTCGAAGCTGCTAACTTGCCAGAAGTGACCGATGAATTGGCCAAGTCTTTGGGCGTGGCTGAAGCCACTGTGGAAGGTTTGCGCGCTGACATCAAGAAAAACTTGGAGCGCGAAGTCAAGTTCCGTTTGTTGGGCCGCAACAAGCAAGCTGCTTTGGACGCTGTGGCGACCAAGGCTGAACTCGATCTGCCCAAAGCCAGCGTGCAAGCTGAACTCGACCGCATGGTCGAAGGCGCTCGCGCCGACCTCAAGCAACGTGGCATCAAAGACGCTGACAAAGCCCCCATTCCTGACGACATCTTCCGTCCACAAGCCGAAAAGCGCGTGCGCATGGGCTTGGTGGTGGCTGACTTGGTGCGCGCCAACAACTTGCAAGCCACGGCAGAACAAATCAAAGCACACATCGAAGAATTGGCCTCTAGCTACGAGAAGCCAGCCGACGTGGTAAGTTGGTACTACAGCGACATGAGCCGTCTGGGCGAAGTTGAAGCCATCGTCATTGAAAACAACGTGACTGACTTCATCTTGTCTAAAGCCAAGGTCAACGCCAAAGCTATTTCGTTCGACGAATTGATGGGTCAGCAAGGCTGATTCACGCACAAGGAAACAACATGAGCGCACTGGATACACAAGCTTTGGGCATGGTCCCCATGGTCATTGAGCAGTCGGGCCGCGGCGAGCGGTCTTACGACATCTATTCACGTTTGCTCAAAGAGCGCGTGATCTTTTTGGTGGGCGAAGTCAATGATCAAACCGCCAACTTGGTGGTGGCTCAGTTGTTGTTCCTGGAGAGCGAGAACCCTGACAAAGACATTTCGCTCTACATCAACTCCCCTGGTGGTTCGGTCAGTGCTGGCATGTCGGTGTACGACACCATGAACTTCATCAAGCCCCATGTGTCCACGTTGTGCATCGGCATGGCCGCCAGCATGGGTGCGTTTTTGTTGGCTGCCGGCGAAAAGGGGAAGCGCTTCTCGTTGCCCAACTCCAAGGTCATGATTCACCAGCCTTTGGGCGGTACGCGCGGCCAAGCCACTGAGATCGAAATTCACGCCCGAGAAATCTTGAAGACACGTGAGCAATTGAACAAAATCTTGGCTGAGCGAACAGGTCAACCTTTAGAGAAAATTCAGCGTGACACCGAACGCGATTACTATCTCAGTGCAGACGAGTCCAAAGAATACGGCCTGATCGATCAAGTCATCAGCAAACGCGCATAAACGACCCGACGCACACACTCACACTCATACACGCACTGATACATGGCCGATAAAAAAAGCACTTCTGGCGAAAAAACGCTCTATTGCACCTTTTGCGGTAAGAGCCAGCACGAAGTCAAAAAACTCATTGCGGGCCCTTCGGTCTTCATTTGCGACGAATGCATTGACTTGTGCAATGAAATCATCCGTGACGAGTTGCCGGGCCTAGAAGCCACCAAAGAAAAGGGCAGTGACCTGCCCACGCCTTACGAGATCAAAGCCAACCTCGACAACTATGTGATTGGCCAAGAACTGGCCAAGCGCACCTTGGCGGTGGCGGTGTACAACCACTACAAGCGTTTGAAGCACAAAGAATCGTCTAAGAAAGACGATGTTGAGCTGACCAAAAGCAACATCTTGCTGATTGGCCCCACAGGCTCAGGCAAAACCTTGCTGGCGCAAACCTTGGCGCGCATGTTGAATGTGCCTTTCGTCATGGCGGATGCCACCACTTTGACCGAAGCCGGTTATGTGGGTGAGGACGTTGAGAACATCATTCAAAAGCTGTTGCAAACCTGCGATTACGACGTGGAACGCGCGCAGCGCGGCATCGTCTACATCGACGAGATCGATAAGATTTCGCGCAAGTCCGACAACCCCTCCATCACGCGTGATGTGTCGGGCGAGGGCGTGCAACAAGCCTTGTTGAAGCTGATCGAAGGCACCATGGCCAGCATCCCGCCTCAGGGTGGCCGCAAGCACCCCAACCAAGACTTTTTGCAAATCGACACGACCAACATCTTGTTCATTTGTGGTGGTGCGTTTGCCGGGCTGGAAAAAGTCATTGAAAACCGAACCGAAGCTTCTGGCATTGGCTTTGGCGCCACGGTCAAGAGCAAAGAGTCGCGCAGCTTGACCGAAGTGTTTGGCGAAGTGGAGCCACAAGACATCATCAAGTTCGGCTTGATTCCCGAGCTGGTGGGCCGCATGCCTGTCATTGCTGCCTTGGCAGAGCTGACTGAAGACGCCTTGGTGCAAATCTTGACTGAGCCAAAGAACGCTTTGGTCAAGCAATACAGCAAGCTGCTCGCCATGGAAGGCGCTGAACTGGAAATTCGCCCAGCCGCCCTGCGTGCCATCGCCAAAAAAGCTTTGGCGCGCAAAACCGGCGCGCGTGGTTTACGCTCTATCCTTGAGCAATCTTTGATCGACACCATGTATGAATTGCCCAATTCTTCCAATGTCGAAAAGGTGGTGGTTGAAGAGGCCACCATTGAAGATAACAAGCCGCCTTTGCTGGTGTACCGAGAAGCTGCTAAGAAAGCTTAAACATTCATCTCGGGGACGGCGCCTAGTGCCCGTCCCTTTTTTACTGGAAGGCTGACCATGTCTGGACAACCCCCGCTGCCCGCTATCCCTCTTGAACTGCCGCTGTTGCCTTTGCGTGACGTGGTGGTGTTTCCGCACATGGTCATCCCCTTGTTTGTGGGCCGTCCCAAGAGCATCAAAGCCCTCGAGTCCGCCATGGCTGCTGAGCGCCGCATCATGTTAGTGGCGCAAAAGGCAGCTGCCAAAGACGAGCCCTCTGTGGCCGACATGTTTGGCGTGGGCTGCGTGTCCACCATTTTGCAAATGTTGAAGCTGCCCGACGGCACCGTGAAGGTGTTGGTCGAAGGCCAGCAACGCGCCAAAGTGGACGGCATTGAAGACGGTGAATCACACTTCACCGCCCATGTCACGCCCATCGAAGTGCAGCCTGCGGAGACGGGCAGCGAAGTCGAGGCCTTGCGCCGCGCGGTGATGCAGCAGTTTGACCAATACGTCAAGCTGAATAAAAAAATTCCACCCGAAATCTTGACGTCGATCGCCAGCATTGACGACGCGGGCCGTTTGGCCGACACGATTGCGGCGCACTTGCCTTTGAAGCTCGAGAGCAAGCAAGTGGTGCTTGATTTGTCGCCTGTGCGCGAGCGCTTGTCCAACTTGTTTGAGCAAATTGAACGTGAAGTTGAAATTCTCAACGTCGACAAAAAAATCCGTGGCCGCGTCAAGCGCCAAATGGAGAAAAACCAGCGCGACTTCTACCTGAACGAACAGGTCAAAGCCATCCAGAAAGAACTGGGCGAAGGTGAAGAGGGCGCGGACATCGAAGAGATCGAGAAAAAGATCAAGGCTGCCCGCATGCCCCAAGAGGCACGCAAGAAGGCCGAGTCTGAGTTGAAGAAGCTCAAGCTCATGTCCCCCATGTCAGCCGAAGCCACCGTGGTGCGCAACTTCCTTGACGTGCTGGTGGGTTTGCCTTGGAACAAAAAAACCAAAATCAAACACGACCTTGGCAATGCCGAAGACGTGTTGAACGAAGACCATTACGGCCTCGACAAAGTCAAAGACCGCATCTTGGAATACCTTGCTGTGCAACAGCGCGTTGATAAGGTGAAGGCGCCCATTCTGTGTTTGGTTGGCCCACCTGGCGTGGGTAAAACCTCGCTCGGTCAATCCATCGCCAAAGCCACAGGCCGCAAATATGTGCGTATGGCCTTGGGCGGTATGCGTGACGAGGCAGAGATCCGTGGCCATCGCCGCACTTACATCGGCGCGATGCCAGGCAAGGTGCTGCAAAGCCTGACCAAGGTTGGCACACGCAATCCCTTGTTCTTGCTCGATGAAATTGACAAGTTGGGCATGGACTCGCGTGGCGATCCATCCAGCGCCTTGCTCGAGGTGCTAGACCCTGAGCAAAACAACAAGTTTGCAGACCACTACGTGGAAGTCGATTACGACTTGAGCGACGTGATGTTTGTGGCCACGTCTAACTCGATGAACATCCCGCCAGCCTTGCTGGACCGCATGGAAGTGATTCGTTTGTCGGGTTACACCGAAGATGAAAAAACGCACATCGCCATCAAGTATTTGCTGCCTAAGCAAATGAAAAACAATGGTGTCAAAGCCGAAGAGTTGTCGATGGACGAATCCGCGGTACGCGACATCGTGCGCTACTACACGCGCGAAGCGGGCGTTCGTTCGTTAGAGCGTGAAATTTCCAAAATTTGCCGCAAGGTGGTCAAGGCTTTGTTGCTCAAACAAATGACGCCACAAGTCAAAGTGACGGCAGACAACCTGCCCGACTTCTTAGGGGTGCGCAAGTACACCTATGGCCGTGCAGAAGCCGAGAACCAAGTGGGCCAAGTGGTCGGCTTGGCGTGGACCGAAGTGGGCGGGGACTTGCTGACCATCGAAGCCGCCATCATGATCGGCAAAGGCACCATCACCCGCACAGGTTCGCTGGGCGATGTGATGAAAGAGTCGGTGGAAGCTGCGCGCACGGTGGTGCGCAGCCGTGCGCGTCGATTGGGCATCTCAGAAGAGTTGCTGGAAAAGCGCGACATCCACATTCACGTGCCTGACGGCGCCACACCCAAAGACGGGCCCAGCGCGGGCGCTGCCATGACCACTGCGCTGGTGTCTGCCCTGAGCGGTATTCCTGTGCGTGCAGATGTGGCCATGACGGGTGAGATCACCTTGCGTGGTGAAGTCACGGCGATTGGCGGCTTGAAAGAAAAGCTGTTGGCGGCTTTACGTGGCGGCATCAAGACGGTGTTGATCCCTGAAGAAAACGTCAAAGACCTGCAAGAGATTCCTGAAAACGTGAAGAACGGTTTAGAAATCGTGCCAGTACGTTGGATCGACAAAGTGCTGGAGATCGCCCTAGAAAAAATGCCCACCCCATTGCCTGACGAAGTGCCAGCCCTCGCGGCTGTGCCTGCCGTTGACGCAGTGGCAAAGGGCGATGCTTTAAAGCACTGAGATTTTTCTAGCGCGCGGCAGCCCAAGGCTAAAAGTGCGCTAGAATATGCGTCTCATGCGGGAATAGCTCAG
Organism: Comamonadaceae bacterium; assembly: GCA_027485285.1. Taxonomy (GTDB): domain Bacteria; phylum Pseudomonadota; class Gammaproteobacteria; order Burkholderiales; family Burkholderiaceae_C; genus Limnohabitans. The sequence goes on from JAIXRH010000065.1 coordinate 56,412, forward strand.
TTGGTAGAGCGCAACCTTGCCAAGGTTGAGGTCGCGAGTTCGAATCTCGTTTCCCGCTCCAAATTCGATCAGGGAAGCACACCATGCTTCCCTTTTTCGTCAAAGTGAATGGCGCGATAGCAAAGCGGTTATGCACCGGATTGCAAATCCGTTTAGCCCAGTTCGACTCTGGGTCGCGCCTCCA
>JAIXRH010000063.1 GCA_027485285.1 Comamonadaceae bacterium
CAGATGTCAAGGCGCGCACTTGCGTGGTGCTGAGAGACTGCAACTGATCTGAGCCCAAAGCTTGCACATCGGCAGCTTCCATACCAGCTATTTGTTTGACGGTCAGGGCAGCCAATTGACCTGTGCCAATGGCAGCAATCTGTGCCGTGATGAGGCCAAAAATTTGATCCACCGACATGGCTTGGATGGCACTGGTGGCCACTGCCTGAATTTGCGATGTGGTGAGTGCCTGAACCTGCTGCGTGGTCAGCCCCGTGATTTGGGTGCCCTTGATCGACGAAATTTGGCTGGTGCTCAGGCTGGCGATATTGGCCGTGGAGATGGATTTCAATTGCTTTGCCAGCAATGAACCCAACTGGTCATTGGACAGAGAACTGAGCTGTGCAGATGAGACCACCGACAGACTGCTGTCACTTAAAGCAGGGATTTGAGCTGTCGTAAAACCGGCAAAAGCTGCGGGATCGAGTGCTGCAACCTGTGTGGTTGTCAAAGAACTGACTTGCCTAACTGTCAATGCCGCGATGTCAGCCGAGGTGTATGCAGAGACATCCGAGCCTGATGAATAGGCGGAGCTCCCGTAGCTGGAGGGGGCCAAATTGAGATTCAGTGAAATCGAAGCCATGATCTATCCTTTGATATCGCGTTTGTGTAAATGCAACTTGCACACGCAAGACAAACAATTGCAAAAACTATGCCGTTGTCTGTAGATCGGATCGAGACTGAAAAACTTGAGGGAATTTGAGAAATTTATTTAGAAAATAAACAAATACAAAAAATGAGTAGCAAATAACTAAAAAAAACGGGCAAACCTAAAAGTGGTTTGCCCGTTTCTGTGCACTAAGCTGTCAAATTACTTGAGCAAGCTCAACACGCTTTGTGCCGATTGGTTCGCTTGCGCCAACATGGCTGTGGCGGCTTGCTGAACAATCTGAGACTTCGCCAAATTGGTCGTCTCTGTCGCGTAATCTGTATCCAGGATACGGCTGCGTGACTCAGACATGTTTTGGGTCGACTCAGTCAAGTTGCTGACCACAGCGTCCAAACGGTTCAAGAAGGCACCGGTCTTGGCTTGGTTCTTGCCGACTTGCTCGATCGCGGCATCGATGACCAACAAGGCAGAGGTAGAACCAGAAACTGTGGAGATATCGATCTCAGCCACTTTTGCACCGTCGTTGGCGCCACCAAAGGTGCCTTCGCTGAAGCCGAGAGACTTAAAGTTAGCGGTGTCACCCTCACTGCCGCTGTTCAAAGTGAAGGCTTTGTCGGAAGACAAAGTCACACCAGCGTAATAAGCTTGGGGTGCAGCGTTGGTACCCACGGTCACGCCTGCCAAACCGAGGCCAGCGGCTGTACCAGCATCGATGCCGATAGAGATGTTGCGGCCATCAGCGGCAACCAACTCAATACCGTCACCATAAGCGGAGGCTGTCACACCAGTTTCACCGGAACGTGAGTTGAAGATCTGCAACACGTCTTCGCGAGTTGAGCTGGTGCCCAACGTTGTGGTGATTTCGATACCGTTGAGTGTGATTGTGCTGATCGCGGCAGCCGTGAAGCCCGTACCCTTGAGAGAGTTGGCGTTCGCTGTGGCTCTGACACCCGTGATGTCAGATGACTTGTTGATCGCTGCGGCAATCGCAATCGCGCTGGCTGCTTTGGTCGAACCAGTGTTCTCAAACGAAGCATCGTCATCGGCACCTTGAGCAGCTTGAATTCCCACACCGTTGATGACCAAGGTGTTGCCATTCAAGACACCAGAGGTGGCCGAGGCCGGTGCCAGAGCAGATGAAGCACGCGTTGTTGTAGCAGCTTGCGCTTGGCCAGACTCATAGGTACCAAAGCGGATGCCAGAGCGAATTTCGCTTTCTTGCGATGTCGCCACCGTGCTGCCCACCGTGATGGCAGAACCGTCTTTGGTGCTCAGTTGGTATGAACCGACATAGGTTCCAGCGGCAGCCATACCCATTTGGGCAAGTGTTGCCACCGACGCAAGTGTCGTACCCAAACCCACCACAATGTTGCGACCATCAGCCGCGCTCAATGAAATGCCCTGGTTGTCGTCTGACGTGTTCGTCGCACGCACGCCTGTTCGGTCAGCGATGTCGTTGATCGCTTGCACCACGGATGTGCGGTCGATTTCTTTGTTGCCAGACATGTAAAAACCAGCAGTCTCAAAACCGTTGATCTTGACCACGCCAAGTTCACCAGCGGTCGCAGCTGTTGCCACTGAACCTGCAACTTCGTTCTTGCTGACCACCGCAAACACACCGCTACGATCAGACACTGCGTTGATGGCAGCAGCTTTGGCAATCGCGCTAGCGGCTTTGCTGGCCGAAGAAATATCGTCAGAACCTGCCAAAGAGGCACCCACTGAAACGCCATTCAAAACCAATGAACCGTCTGTCAAAGCGGCGTTCACGTTACCGTTGAGCAAACCACCGACAGAGCTGACAGTGCTCAAAGTGCCCAAGCCCAAATCTTTGGTTTGAACAGAAGCAAAACCAATGGCCATCATGTCACCGGCTTTCACGCCAGTTTGCAATTTGATGTTGCCAGCTGAACCATCCAACAACTTGATGGTGTTGTGGTTGGTGCTGGTTGCTACTTCTTGAATTTGAGCTTTCAACTCAGTCACTTCATTTTGCAATGACTCGCGGTCAGAACCTGTCATGCCACCATTGGCTGACTGGATTGACAGTTCACGCATGCGTTGCAGCATGTTGGTCACTTGGCCCATGGCGCCTTCAGCTGTTTGCAGCATAGAAGTGCCGTCGTTGGCATTGCGGATGGCCATGCTATAGCCACGAATTTGAGAGGTCATGCGGTTGGTGATGGCCAAGCCGGCTGCATCATCTTTCGCACTGTTGATACGCAAACCTGTGGACAGACGTTCCATTGAGTTTTGCAAGGTCTTGTTCACATTGCTCAGCGAGCCTTGTGCTGCAAGAGCTTTTACGTTGGTGTTGATCACTGACATGATGTTTCTCCTAAAAAGTCATCACTGAGGGGTTATTGCCAGAGAAACACGAATTTGTTTCCCTGATGGCTGGTGAATCGTCACTCTCAGAAATTACTTGAGTGATTTGAAAAAATTATTAAGTGAGTTTGTTGTGCAGCAAGCCTTTGAACTCTTCAATGTTGTGCGCAATACGCACCACCACTTCATTAGGCAACTGACGAACAACTTCACCCGTATCCGCATTCTTCACCGTGACCACAGGCGCACCCACTGCTTCATCGATATGGAAATTTAAATTTCTTCCACCATCACGCATGGCCTGATTGAGATTGTGAATAGACTCCATCAGCTTTTCTTTCAAAGCTTGTGTGTCTACTTGGATATCCACTGGCTTGGGCGCCTGCACTTTGGGCGCATCTTCTGGCGTAGGGGGCGCAGCAGCAGGCGCAGCAGGCTTGCTACGCACAGAGGTGGGTGTAGGTATAGGGGTGGAATTACCACCGGTCAATTCAGGGAGCATAAGAACCATCCTTTCACAGCGGCAAAAACTTGCCGCTCGCTTGCGTAGAACATATTCGGTAGCTCGTCCAACAACTTTAGCCATTGCACGAAAAAAATCGTGAAATGGCTGAAAAGTAAGCAATGGTGATTAAAAAATTAGCCTGATTTACCCGTAAGGTTGGCCATCATGCCTTCAAAAGTAGATTTGAGGCTGGTTTTCTGAGCATTGACGCCGCCCACCAAACTGTCCATGGCGGAGAACTGCTTTTGGTAGCGAAGTAGCAAGCTGTCCATGCGTGTTTGCAGTTTGGTCAAGTCTTCTTTGTACTTGGTGTTTTGCGTGGTGGCATTGCCACTTTGGGTTTGCAAAATACCGGTGGGCCCCAACAGCTTGGAAATTTTCTTCACCGCGTCACCCGCCACACCGGCATTGGCGGTGCTGTAAACAGACAAACCATTTTGGTTGCCGGTGAATGTTTTGACGACATCGGCGTAGTTGTTGGTCAACACACTTTCGAGCTTGGTGCTGTCGAGGGTCATGGTGCCTTGCATGTCGATGCTGACACCCATTTGCCAGACCGCACCCACAGCCGTGCCCGGTGTGGAGGATTGACCCATGACCATGTCACGCAACTGCTGCTTGATAGAGCGCACCGATGAATCCCCCAACAAGGTGGCGCCATAGGTTTCGAGCGTGGACTTGGGGTCAGACACTTCTTTGAAAATGGTCTGTGCATCGTTGTAAGCCATGACCAAGGCCGCCATTTTTTCTTTCACACCCGTGTTGTCACGGGTGAGGTCAATGGTGGCGACGCTGCTGGTGGTCGCTTTGAGGTTCAAGGTCAAACCCGGCACGACATCGCTGAGCGTGTTGGTGGTTCGGGTGTAGCTGATGCCATCGATCTTGACCGACGCGTCTGTGGCCGTTTGATTGGCTGGGTTGCCATTTGAAAAAGTCAATCCGGGCGAGCCTGCGCCCGCCAAGTAATTGGGTGTGAGGCTAAATGCATTGGCGGCACCCATGGCGCCAGACAACACAATTTGATAGGGTGTGGCGCTGCCGTCGCCGGTGTTGACCAACTTTGCGGTGACGCCTTTTTGGGCGTCGTTGATGGCGTTGACAATGTCTTGAGGGGTGTCTTTGCCTGCGGCCAATTGAATGGTGGATGCTGTAGGCACGGGGCTCCCCACACTCAGCGACAAGCTCATGGCCAAGCCACCGTTCAGGGGTGTGGCAGCCGTGGCCACGCCGTTGCTCACGCTGCGCTGTGCCTTGGCTAGCCGCAAGACCTCGATGTCATGGCTGCCAGCCGTGCCCGTGGCGCTGGTGGTGACTGAAAAAGCAGCGGCATTGCTGTTGGACACGCCCAAGGCGTTGAAATTGTTTTGATCTTTGAGCGCCGTCAACGCCGTTTGCACACCAGACAAGACGAATGACATGGCAGCGTAGCCAGAAATACGCGATTCATTTTTGGTGATCTTTGCATTGATGGCGTTTTCTTTGGGGACGCGTTCAGCGTCCACCAAGTTTTGCGCCAAGGCGCTCACATCCACCCCAGAGCCTGCGCCCAGTGAGGTCACTAATTTTTGCGCAGCCGCTTTGTTCGCAGCAGCCACAGCCGCCGCTGAGGAAGCCAAGGCCGTGCTGGTGGCGGAGCTCAACGATGAGGTGGGGGTGGTTGTGGCCATAAAAATCAGTTCAGCAGGTAAGTCGACATTTCATTGAAAAGCTTGAACAGATCAATTCAAAAATTTAAACAAACTCATTTGTGAAATCTTTGAAAAACTGCTTTGGGCAGCCTCCAAAGCCAGCTGGTCTTTGTTCATACGGGTGATCGCTTCGGTGTAATCCAGGTCTTCAATGTCCGAGCGCGTGGTTTGCAAACGCAGCACCACTTGGTCCAGCACGGTGGTTTGCATGTCAACCACGCTCAGGTCAGCGCCAATTTGCCCCAAGCCCTCACTGACACCCATTTGCAAGGTGTCTATTTCGCCAATGCCGCGTTGCATTTTTGTGCGATCCGCTGTTTTCACGGCCTGGGTCAGGTCATCTAAGGCTTGGAAAAAATCAACACCCACCTTGCCACCTTTGCCATCATCGCGCACCACACGGGTGAAGATGTCGGAGCCGGGCAAGTTCAGGTTCATCTGGCGGTTATCGCCCACGTTGACCTTCATGCGGGCATGGTCGCCTTGGTAAATGATGCGACCGGTGCTGTCTTTGCTGAAGGCTTCCTCTCCAGCGCGGCTGCCCGAGAACAAGAAGTTGCCGTTGCTGTCTTGGCTGTTGGCCAAACTCAGAATTTGATCACGCAAAGAACCAAGCTCGAGGGCAATGCTTTGTCGGTCTTGCGCGCCCAAGGTGTCATTGGCAGCCTGCACAGCCAGCTCTTTGATGCGAAACATCACATCGCTGGTATTTTTAAGTGCCGTTTCTTCTGCGGTCAAACGCACGTTGACCGCTTTGAGTGTGTCTTGGTAGCCAGACTGGCGCGCCAATTCAGACTCAAGCCGCGTGACCAAGGACGCTTTGTCTGGGGCATCGCTGGGTTTGACAATTTGCAAGCCTGTAGACAGCTGCTCTTGCACCTTGGTGAGTCTGGATTGAACGCCGCCGAGTTGTTGCGTTGCACGATCGAAGTAAAGACTGGTAGAAATTTTCATGATGATTTACCTTGATCAACGGATTTGAATGATGGAGTCAAACAACTCGCCTGAAATTTGCAGGGCTTTGGCACACGCCTGATAGGCCTGCTGATAACGAATCAGGGCAGCGGCTTCGTCGTCTAGGTTCACGCCCGACACTTTGTCACGCGCAGAAACGGCTTGGTCATTGACCACTGTCAATGCTTCTTGGGTGATGATGGCTTGCTGCGCCAAGTTACCCACATTGTTGATTTGGTCAATGTAGGTGTTGGCAATGGTTTTGCCGTTGGCAGTGGGCTTTTTGTTCAAGTCCACCATCTCTAGCATGTTGACGTTGTTGCCCAAACCGTCAAAGTTGCCGTCAATCTTGTAGCTGTCGCCCACAGCGGGCGCATGGCTGAGCTTGACTTGCAAGCCCTGAAACTCCACCACGGGTTCCAACACCGTTGGATCATAAAAACGGTCAGCCAGCTCAGTGCCCGTGGCCGCATCGGTGATGGTGTAACGGTTTTCAGCCGTGAATTTGATGTTGAGCGACTGAGCGCGCAAACTGTCGCGCACATTGTCTGGCGCGCCTTCATAGCCTGCGGCGACTTTGGCAGCACCTTTGCCAGTGATGAAGAGCAGCAACTCATCCGGCGACCCTTCTTCAATATAAGCGCCCGTACGCAGCCCCATCTTGGAGAGGTCAGCAGGGTCACCAAATGCCTTGGGATCACCATAGCTGCCAAACGAGACACGGATGTCGCTGATGAAGTCGGGGTCTTGCAGCTTGCGTTTCAAACGCTCGGTGACACCATAGTCCATGGGGTCTAGGCCCAGGGCATTGGGTGTTTGATTCCCGAGTGCATCTTTGCCAGGACCGATGGAAATGGCGAGGGTGCCCTTTTCATCCGTCGTGCTGAGCTTCAAATCACCGTAGAGGTCAATCTCAGCCACCACACCTGTTTGATGCACCTTGGCGTTGATGCGATCCACAAAGCCTTGCAATGTGGAGATGCCCTTTTCAGGCGCAACCTCATTGCCTTGCGATTTGAAGACAAATGAGTTTTTGATGTCCACGTCCAGCGCATCTGCACTGTTCGAGGAAATAACAAGCGCACCATTCCTCTCGAACGCCACATAGGACTCTGCAAAGGTCTTATCGATGGTGCCAACACTGGTAGACAGGAGAGGATTGGCTATTGAAATTGAATTCAATGCCTTGGGCGTGACTTCTTTTCCAACTGTGTTGGAGAAAATCAAAGCGCCATTCTCTAGCTTGACGTCAATATTTGTATAACCAGCCGTATTGAGTGTGGTTGTAATGAGCTGAGGCAAGGTCACGCCGGATGCTGTTGCCACACCTGCGGTGAGATCAATGTCTTCACCGGCAGGACCCATGTTCAAGGCGGTTGAAATATTGATGGGGGTCCCACCTTGGGGCGACACCAAAACGAGTTCGTTCAATTGGCGTGTGATGCTGTATCCACTGAACTTTGGGCTTGCCAACAAGGCCGTGCGAACACTTTCTGCGACGATCTCTCCGTTATTGGCGTTGGGAAGCACTGGGAGTGTGACCTGAACACCCGCCACATTGATTTGTTTTCCGGCAGCCATGGCGGCCGCAGTGAATCCAATGGTCTGGCTCACTTGCGATGTGTCCCTCAAATTGCTCAGGGTCACCGCAGCACCGTCAATGGCTAACTCTAGCTTGAGTGTGTGCGCAGCGTCAGGCAAGGCGACTTGGCTGATGCTGCTCAATGAGTTGAGTGATTTGATTAAATTTGTAGGATTTGCTGCCGATACAGATTTGGCTGGAAAGCCAAACACGACGGATGAAGGCACGTTCAAAGGCAGTTGGTAAGCGGCCTCGCTCATACTGAAGCCATTGATGGTCAATGGCTTGTTGAAATCGATGTCGGCGGCTGGAACGCGGACATCACGCACCACTTGCACCATGCGCACTTGCGCGTTGTAAGTATTGGGTTGGATGTCCAACGCGTTGCCATCGGTGGTGGCATTGATGCGGATGGGACTTCCCAAGGGGTCAGTCAGCACAAATTCACCGTTGGTTTCAATCGCGGCAGTGACGCCCGCATTGGAGGCATTGATTTGATCCACCAGCTCATCGACACTGGTGTAGCCGCTGATCACCTGGCCGTTGATCGTCAAAGGCTTGGCCATGTTCAACTGCGACACGGGCACACGCACCTGTGAGAAAACCTCTGCGCGCACATGGGTTTGGGACACATTGCTGTTGGTAATTTCAACCCGACCGCCAGTTGCCAATGAGTTTTCATCCGTCGGAATGAGTGCAAAGTTTTTGAACCCACGGCCACGTGTGTCGGTGATTTTCAAATGCGCACCATCCAACACCACGCTGATGTCGGTGGACTGATCCTGGGTTCTGAATTGTTCTTGCAACACTTCAGCGAGGCTGCTGAGGTTGGTCGCAGCGATTGGGTTCAAATCAAAAGACACGCCACCCAAGGTGGCCTGGAATTTAGAAAAGCCTGAATTAGGGGTGATGCCAAACATGGGGTTGAGCACCGTGGCTTGAGAGCTGCCGTTGATCCAGTTGGCCACTTGAACGGCGGCTGAATTGACCCGAACATCTCCGCCCGCCGCGCCATTGGCGAGCGATGTAGGCAGCAAGGACACACCACTGATATCTCGGCCTTTGCCGTCTGTGATGCGTATGTCCGCGTTGTTGTTGATGGGGGTCGCCACAATGCCGACCACGCCCTGCGCTTGCAAACTGGCGTTTAAAGCCGCTGCCATTTGGCTCATGCTGCCCGCATTGGCCGACTGGATGGTGGCGCCAACCACTTGGCCGCCCACCACCGCTTGAAAATTGAAGTCTGTTGAAGGCGATCCAACAACAGTGCCTGAAATGATGATTTCTGAATCGGTATTGGCATCGAATGCTGGCAATGCCAAGCCGTTGACCGTGATCGCGCCGGCTGGAATCTTGGCATCGCTCGAAGAAATACGAGAGGTTTCCATCGATGCAGCCAAAGGCAAAGACTCGCCAGCAGCGCCATATTGGTCAAAGTTTTGACCGAACAGCACCTCGGCTTTGGCGCCATAAAACATGTCTATGCCACGGTAAGCTTTGTTGCCTGTTTGATTCAGATAGGCATCTGAATAATTGGCGTTTTGAGCAAAACCGTTGTCTGGCGTGAACAGCTGGTACTTTTCGGTCTCGCTCAATGTTTGGCCCAACAACTGGCGACCATCGCGGGTCATGACCTGCAACTGTTGGCCTGGCTCTGCCTCGTCTAAATAGAAAGCCGCTTTGACGCCTGCAGACAAGGCGGTGACGGGTGTGAAGACACGCGCGCCATCGACCTTGAAGGTCACACCAGCCGCTGCGTTGGGGTTGTTGACCAGCTGTGTGTTGCTCAGCTGAGTGACTGGTGTGGTGCCCGTGAATTTCACGGTGGCACGGGTGGTGGTGATGTTGGTGTTGCCCTCACCCACTCGAAACTGAGCCGCAGTGGCCACGCGCATGCCGTCATTGACAGCCAGGTGCATGCCTGCTGCGGGTGAGCTGGCTTTGGCATCGACTGCAAACAAGTCTGTGCCCATTTGACCGTAACCATCGATTCCGTTTTTCTGAATCGTGTTGGTTTCAGCAACAAAGGTTTGCGCCAAGGCTGACAAATTCTTTTGCGCTGGATCAAGCACTTGACTGATGAAGCTTTGGTAGCCCCCCAACTGCCCACCGCTGGCGCTGGAGAGAGATTCGGTTTTGCCATAGGGGTCGAGCACCAGTTCGATTTTTCCTTGGACGGCACTGTCGATACCAATGGGGCGAGCTTTGTTGCCGTTGACCACCAGGCCTTGGGTCATGGTCGCGCCCAAGCTGACGTTGACCGTGCCATTCGTAGAGAAAGTAGTTTTGATACGCACCAAATCTGACAATTGGCGCAGCGTCAAATCCCGACGGTCTAGCAACTCAGCAGGCTGACTCTCGAGCGTGGGTGACTTGGTCATACTTTGGTTGATCAAAGCCAGTTGACTGGTCAAGGTGTTGATTTGAGCGGCCACACTCTCCACGCCTTGGCGGGTTTCTGTGGCGATCAGTTCAAGCTGTGTGTTGAGCTCACCAAAGCGTGAGGCCACGCCATCGGCGCTACGCAAAAAGCTGGTGCGCTGCACGGTGGACGCTGGGTCGGTCGACAACGCGCCGGCGGCGGCAAAGAAATCGTCAAACGCCGAGCTCAGGCCAATGCTTTTGTCACCCATGATGTCCATCACGCGCTTGGCGTAATCGACCATGGGTTTTTGGCTGGCCAAGTCGCTGGTGCTGTTGCGCAGGTTGGATTCTGCAAACGCGTCGTATTGACGTTTGATGTTTTGCAAAATCGTGCCTGTGCCCACATACATGTTGGCCAGCTTTTTAGGCGCAGAGTCTTTGAGCACCACGTCTTGGCGAGAGTAGCCTTCGGTGTTGACGTTGGAAATGTTGTTGGCTACCGTGCTCAGGGCACGTTGGTAGGCGCCAATGGCATTGCTGCTGATGCCGAGCATGTCACTCATTTACGGCCTCCCGTCAAGGGTGACTTGAACTCGTTCAAGCTCTTCAGGGGCAATGCCTTTTCTAAGGCAAACCCTTTGCTCAGCTCGGCTGCGGTAGGCAGCGCAATGGGCTGCTGCTTGGGGTTCAAAGCAATGCCTTTGCCGCGCGACTTCAGCAACTCATCGGTGCTGGGTGCAGGGGCTTGTTGTTGTTTGACGGCGCGTTCCATGAAGTCGGCCACGCCCAAGGCGCCGCGTTTGGACATTTGCAAAGACACTTCTTTGTCAAACATGCCTTCAAAGGTCTCTAGGGCGTGCGATTTGTTCTCGTCGTCCTTCATGGGCTCGTTGGCCTCACGCATGGACTTGAGCATCATTTGAATGAACAGGCCTTCAAACTGCTGGGCAGATTCGCGCAAGGCGCTGTTTTGGTCTTTCTGCGCTTTGCCACGCAGCTCACCCAAACCCGAAAAGTCTGTGTAAGACCGGGCGGCAGAGGTGTCAACGGGGCTGCTCATGTCAATGCTCGATTTAGATGATGACCAGCTCGGCGCGCAAGCTGCCAGAACTTTTCAGGGCTTCAAGAATGGCAATCAAAGCAGACGGCGTCGCGCCCACTTGGTTGACCGCATCCACAATTTGGCGCAGCTCCACACCCGGTTGGAACAAAAACATAGGCTTGTTGGGCTCTGCCACTTGGATGTCGGCGTTTTGAACACCCGCTGTTTGGCCGCCTGCAAAGGCATTGGGTTGCGACACCTCGTTGGTGGCCGTGATGGCCACAGAGATGGTGCCGTGCGACACCGCCGCAGCCGTGACGCGCACCGCGCGGTTGATGACCACCGTGCCTGTGCGCGAATTGATGACCACGCGCGCAGGTGGCTCGCCAGGTGTGATTTCCAAGGCTTCAATTTCGCTCATGAAAGCGACGCGTTGGTTCAAGTTTTTGGGGGCTCGCACCGATACCGATACACCATCAATGGCTTGGGCCACGTCACCGCCAAATTTTTTATTGATCGCGTTGACGATGGCGGTGGTGGTGGAAAAGTCGCTTTCGCGGATGTTGTAAATCACGTTTTCTGCAGACTCGAAAGGCGTGTCCACAATGCGCTCCACAATCGCGCCGCCTGGAATGCGGGCTGAGGTGGGCACACCAATCGACACCTTAGAGCCGGCCGCACCAGCATCAATGCCAGTGGCCGTCAAAGCGCCTTGGGCCAAGGCATAAATTTCGCCGTCCACACCGCGCATGGCGGTCATGATGAGGCTGCCACCACGCAAATTAGACGCTTTGCCGATGGCAGACACGTTGATGTCGATGCGCTGACCAGGCTTGGCAAAGCCAGGCAAGTCGGCGGTGACCAACACGGCAGCGGTGTTTTTGATGTCCACACGGGCAGCCGTGGCAGCGGTTTCAAAGTCGGTCAAGGGGCCGTCAATGCGCACACCCATTTGCGAGAGCATGGCTTTCATGCTTTGCGTGGTGAACGGCACCGACGCATCGTCGCCCGTGCCTTGCAAGCCAACCACCAAGCCGTAGCCAATCAATTGGTTGGGGCGTTGGGCTGCGAGCGTGGCCAAGTCTTTCACACGGTCAGCTTGCGCCGCACCCGCAGCCAAGACACACAGACTGACCAAACAGGTGCGAACATAAAGAGAAAGACGATTCATAAGTTACCCGTTCGAATTTAGAAAGGCCAGTATTTGTGCATCAAGCTGGTGCCCCAGCCGGCTCGGGTGGCGTTGGCCAGATCACCCGAACCGCGGTAGGCGATTTGGGCATTGGCCAAGCGGCGCGATTGCACGGTGCTGTTGGGGCCCACGTCTTCAGGGCGGATGACGCCAGAGACTTGAATGACTTCGGTGCCTTCGGTCAGCCCCAGCTTTTTCTCGCCACGCACCATCAAGTTGCCATTGGCCAAAATTTCAACCACGGTGACTGCGACCGAACCTTCTAGCGATGCTTTTTGATCAGCCTTGCCTGCGCCTTTGGAGCTGTTGCTGTTGTTGTTGAGGTCGATGCCATTGAACAACGGGCTGATCGCGCCGATCTTGGTGTTTAAACCTGTGGGCAATGAATTTTTGGAGTCACGGCTCACGTCCGTGTTTTGTGTGCGTGCCGCTTGGGTGGATTCGTTCAACAACACGGTGATGATGTCGCCCACTTGGTAATTGCGGCCACGGCCAAACCAGGCATCGCTTTGCCGATTGCTGTAGATGCCGCCGGTGGCAACTTTTTGCCGGTCGCTGGCCAAGGGATAGACCGGCTGAAATTCGGGCGAGGGTCGCAACACCATGTCGACCGGTTCGGTGGCGCAACCTTGCAACAAAAACACGATGGCAAACAGGGCGAGAAAACGAAGTACTGTCATGGGGAACCTCAATCAGATGTTTTGGTTCAAGAACTTGAGCATCCCGTCCACGGCCGAGACGGCCTTGGAGTTGATCTCGTAAGCGCGCTGGGTTTCGATCATGTTGACCATCTCCTCCACCACGTTCACGTTGGACGCTTCCAGCGAACCTTGCTTCAAAGCGCCTGCGCCGTTCAGGCCAGGTGTGAGCACCTGCGCCACACCACTGGCTTGAGAAGCTTCAAATAAGTTTTGGCCAATGGGCTTCAAACCGCTTGGGTTGACGAAGCGTGCAATTTGGATCTGGCCAATGTTTTGTGAGCCGCCGCCCGCCACGATTTCGGCCGACACGGTGCCGTCTTGACCAAAGGTCACGCTGGCTGTGTTTTCGGGAATGGTGATGGCAGGAATCAACGGAAAACCAGACGCTGTGACGACTTGGCCGGTGTTGTTGATCTTGAAGTTGCCGTCGCGGGTGTACGACGTGGTGCCGTCTGGCATTTGAATTTGGAACATGCCACCGCCCATGATCGCCAAGTCCAGCGGCGATTGGGTGTTGATCAAGTTGCCCTGCAAGTGCAGCTTTTCGGTGGCATTGATCTTCACACCGGTACCGAGCATCAGGCCCGTGGGTGACAAGGTGTTGTTGGTGGTTTGACCACCGGGCTGCTTGACGTTTTGATAGAGCAAGTCTTCAAACACGGCACGGTCGCGTTTAAAGCCAGTCGTGCTCACGTTGGCCAAGTTGTTGGAGATGACGTTCATGCGCGTCTGCTGCGCGTCAAGACCGGTTTTGGCTACCCACAATGATGCATCCATGGCTTTAAGCCCCTTTTAATCTGTCAAATTCAAGACGCCTTCATCATGGAAGCGCCCGACTCATCGTTGGATTTGCTTTCTTTGATCATGCGAACCTGGTGCTCAAACGAGCGGCTCTGTTCAATCAGCTTCACCATCGATGCCATTGGATTGACACTGCTGCCTTCTAAAGCCTGCGGTGTCAAAGAAACTGGCTCAGGACCAGTTGCAAAGTCCGTGCCAACTGGTTTTTCGTCAACCCGAAACAAGCCGTCTTCGCGCTTGATTAGGTTGGTGGTGCTGGCATCTCGCAGCATGAGGGTGCCCACCAGCTGTTCTTGGGGAATGCCCGGCTGTGTCGGGTCTGAGGCGTAAATCAGCCCGGTTTTGGTGATGTTGATGCGCGATCCCACGGGGATGGTGATGGGGCCACCTTCTTGGCTTTGCACGATGTGGCCTGAGCCAGTTTCAAGCACGCCACTGGGGTTGACACGCAGGTCACCCCGTCGGGTGAATGCCAGTTTGCCGTCATTGCCGTTGACACCCAAAACCGTCTTGTGGTTCATGGACACGTCCAAGTCACGGCCAGTGACCATCAAGGGGCCTGGGTCCAGGCGCACACGGTCGGTGGTGTACAGACGGGGCTGCAAGCGCGAATCAAAGCCCTCACCCACCGCTTGGTGCGGCTGGATGGTGGCTTCATAGGTTTGCTTGAAACCCGCAGTCGTGACGTTGGCGATGTCGTTGGACAACTGCTGACGGATGTAGCGGTCTTCATTGATCGCGGCCATCGCGTTGAAAGATAAGCGGTCCATAACGTTCTCTTCAGTCGTTTGCTGAGTCAGTCAGATCAGTTACGGATCTGAATGATGGTTTGCGTCATCGAGGTGCTGGTTTCCATGGCCTTGGCGTTGGCCTGGAAGTTACGCTGCTCGGTGATCAAGTCCACCAATTCTTGGGTCAAGTCCACGTTGGCACGTTCGGTGGCGCCTGAGCGCACGGTGCCGAAGCCCGCGGAACCGGCCTCACCGTATTTGGGAATGCCTGAGTCAGAGGTTTTGTAGTAGTTGGTGTCACCAATCTGGCGCAAACCAGACGGGTTGGAGAAGTTGACCAACACGACTTTGCCGAGTGACTTTTGTGCACCGTTGGAGAAGCTGGCAGACACCAAGCCGTCGTCGGCAATGGCCAAGCCCACCAAGTCACCCTCAGGGGCGCCGTCTTGCGACTGCGAGAGCACAGAGAACGGTGACGCAAACTGTGTGGATTTGGCGTAGTCAATGTTGATGGTCAAAGCGCCCTTACCGTTTGGCAAGTACACCGTGTCCAACTGCGCGCCTTGCTTGGGTGACACCAAGTTACCCGCGGTGTCAAAGGTCAGCTCGCCTTTGTCAAAGTAAACCGGTGACCAAGCAGGCAAGGTATCAAAACCTGTGGCGGTGGAGGACTCGGCACCAAAGCCGTCGATGTAGACCGTGGCACCTTTTTCGTCTTTGAAGGGGGTGGGTTTGATCCAGGTGGTGGTGGTACCAAACTGGGCATCCAACCCGTCCAAGCCCCAGCGTGCATCGCCGGTGACTTTGATGTACGAGTCAGTTGAGGCTGTGCCGGTGGTGAACTGCAAAGCGTTGGATTTGGGGTCGTAACTGACCTTGACACCGTTGACAGAGTCAGGGGTGAGGCCATTTTTAGTGGGACCTTGCAAGCCGTTGATACCGTCTTGCAACGCCTCCATGAAGGTGCCCAAGGTGTAGGTGTCTTTGGGTGGCACGATCACCGTGCCCGTGATGCCGTTGACCGACACCACAAACTGGTTGTTGGTTTCGTCCACCGAGAAGTTGTTGTCCACGTTCACTGCCAGTGGGTTGCCACTGAGCACCGCGGGTGTGGATGAAACGCCGCGCAAGGCATCCACTGTGGAAGGTGCCACCACATAGTTGGCGGGGTCACCGGTCATGCCCAAACCTTTGGACGACTGGGTGGCCAAGCTGCCAGGGCGAATGCCAGTGATGGACAAACCTGAGTTGTCGCCTGTGGTCCCCGACTTGAACACGAAGGTTTGTTTCACCGCGTCGTATTCAACCTTCATGCCGTAACGTTGTTCGTTGAGCGGTTTAAAGGGAGAGGTGGACACAGACGGTGCCAACTTCAAGCCCACCGATGAATCGTTGACACCTTGAACCAAGGGGTCTGCCAAGTCCATCGCTGTTTGGTCGCTGGACACGGTCACTTTGGCGTTGTCGGCAGGTGAGAACACCAGTTTTTGATTTTGGGTGTCGTAGGAGACCTTGATCTTGCCGCTATAGACGCTGTCGTCATTGATTTGTTTTTGAACCTCGCGCACCAATTCTTCATTGTGTAAGTCGCCGTGTGGCGCCAATTTAATTGGCAAGGCATCCAGCGTTGTTTTGTCTGCACGCGTCAGCTGCACAAAGAAAGTGGGATCACCCACTGTTGAAAAGTTGAATGGTTTTTCATCGCCGTATTGACGCGCGATCACGTTGGTTAATTCGGCGGCAATTTGTGTACCTGACAACTTCTTGCTGGTTGTGTCTGGCAAGTTGGCCATCGTGTCCACCAAGTGGTCCAACCCAACGCTGACTGAATCTATGGAGCCATCCACGTTGACGCTGAACAGATTTTTCAAGTCATCAATGCTCTTTTTGCTCGCGAATTCAGAAGGGGCCTGGCGGCCCGTGCCCAGAACTGTTGCAAATGGTGCATTGACACTGTTCGATAACTTGAGATCGTCAGTGATCTTGTTTGCACCTGTGGTGGATGGATTTTTGGCTGTCACCACAATGCCTGTCCCCGCGCCGTTCAGGGCAGCAGAGTAGGTAAGAGAAAATTGGTCATTGGCATTGAGCTTTTCAACAAAAAGAGCCGGACTGTCTGTGGACTCGCTGGTGATGACGACTTCGTTGGTTCCCGAACCCAAGACCGCTTTGAAGGGTGCTGTGCCTGCCAAGGTGTAAGTTGCAGTAAAACGCGGGTAATCGGTTTCATTGAGCGCTGTAGAGATCAAGGGTCCTGTGCCTATGTTGGTCGCAGTGCCTTGTGTCAAAGTAAATGCCGCGTTAATGGCAGTTGCACTGACATTGGGGTCCAAGGCTGTGATCTTGAGCTCACCCGTGGTCTCATTGATTGCAGAAGGCAACACACCGACAGAACCCACTGGTTTGCTCAGGCTGATGCCTGACAACTTTCGGCCGCCCGCATCTTTGATGACCAAGTTTGTTCCGTTGGCTGTGACACTGATGTCTGATTTGCCATGATCCTCCGAACGCAAGCGTGTTTGCAATTCTGTGGCCAAGCCATCCAAGTCGGCGGTTTTAGGTTTTAGGTCTTTGATGTTGAGCGTACTACCCGCCACTGTCATGGTGAATGAAGAAAAGGCTGTCGTCGCCGCTGGGGATCCAAACGACACGTCGACCAGGGTCATCTTCGAAGCTGCTTGCGCCACATAGGAGGAAGCAAAACTTGCATTCAGGTTCAACGCTTTGGCCACGTCTTGCACCGAAGGGGGAACACCGTCGACGGATGGCACGACCACGGGTTCGGCGTCAGCACTGAAGTCCACACTGACTTCATCCGTCGAAGTCAGGCCTGAAGCCTTCAAACCATAAGTGACCGCACTGCTACCCTGCTTCCACAACAAGTCAGACTTGTTGAGTTTGTCGTAGGTGGCAAAGTCAATGCCATCGTTAGAGCCAGTCCCCATATCAGTGGACAAACCAGCGGTGACGGTGGCAGGTTGAGAGGTGCGGATGTCGGTCAAGTTGTCCAAAGAAAATTTGATGGTTTTCTTGGAGAAGCTGCTGTTCAATTCGGCAATTTCTTCGGGCGTTTTAAAGTCGCTTTTGGCTTTGAGCGCACCGTACTTGTTGACGTACATCTCTTCGCCCACCGAGTTGGTGGCCTGCTGCAAGGAAGCGTTCACCAGCTTGTCGCCCACATACACATAGGTTTGCCATTTGTTGTTGGGTGTTTCTTGGCTGGCGTTTTGGGTCTTCACGTAATAGACCGAGGCCAAATAAGAGTTACCACCGGCGTCATACACGGTGAGCGCGGTGCTCTTGTTGTAGGTGTCGGGGTCGTTGCGGTTGAAATCTTTGGTAATGACTTCTGCATCGGCGGGGAAGTTCAAGCCCAAAGACACCTTGCTGGTTTGCTTGGCCATGCCCGTGGTTTTTTGCGGAATGGTCAACACGTTCATGTCGTCCAAGTTCGCTTTGCCGGACGAGTCAACCGACGCTGCCATCAAACGCTGGCCTGCGGAGTTCACCACGTTGTATTGGTCGTTCATCATGAACACACCGTTGCGGGTAAAGATGTCTTGGAAACCGTCTTGCGACTTGAGCGGGAAGAAACCGTCGCCGCTGATGGCCAAGTCGAGGGTGTTGGACGAGAACATCATGTTGCCTTGACCGAACTCTTGCACCACGCGCTTCAAAGACACACCCTGACCGATGGTGGCCGAGGCTTTTTGCAGGGGTGAGGTGGCAAAAATGTCACCAAAGTCGGTACGGCTTCGTTTGAAGCCCGTGGTGGAGACGTTGGCAATGTTGTTGGAGGTGACGCCCAGCTGTGCGGTGGCGGCATTCAGACCCGTGAGAGAGGTATAAAAAGACATGGTGCTTTAGCTCCTGAGAGAAATTCTGTGATCTTGAAATTAATAGCTGATGCGTTTGACATCGGCCAAGTTGACCGTTTTGCCACCGGCCACTTCGAGCAGCATCGTGCCGTCTGCAGTGCCTGCGCTGCTGACACCCGTCACTTGGGCATAGGTGTTGACGGTGGGCTTGGTGACCGTGCCATTGCTGTTGACCGAGGCCACGTAGCGGTAGATGCCATTGGGCACCGTGGTGCCGCCGTCGTTGGTGCCGTCCCAAGCAATGGTGACGTCGCCTGGAGGCTGTGCACCCATGATTTGGGTGCGCACCAAGATGCCTTTGTCATTGAAGATTTGTACTTTGATGCCGTCTGCGCCAGTCGGTGCGTTGACCACACCTTGCGACACGGTGGTGTCGGTGACCATGACCGGGCCATCGGGCACGCCCACGGTTTTGCCGATCAATGAAGTGGCGCCGAGCAAACGGTCGTTGGCCAAGCTAGAGACCAAGTTCTGCATGCTGGTCTTCATGGCGGTGGTGGCTTCGAGTTGCGAGAACTGCGCCAGCTGGGCCACGAAGGCTTCGTTCTTGACGGGGTCCAACGGGTTTTGGTTCTTCAGCTGTGTGGTGAAGAGTGTCAAAAATTCCGTCTGGCCCATGTTTTCGTTGGTGGGCTTGGCTTTTTGTTGCGCTTGGTAGTCTTCGTACTTGACGATGCCACTAGGCAGTGAGGAGGTTGCGGTGGTGGCCATGATTAACTCTTGGTAATTTCAAGGGTGCGCATCATCAGCTGACGTGCGGTGTTCACCACTTCGACGTTGTTTTGGTAAGAACGAGAGGCGGCCATCATGTCGACCATCTCCGACATTTCGTTCACGTTGGAGTGATACACATAACCTTCTTTGTCGGCCAAGGGGTTGCCTGGCTCCCAGGTTTTGCGAATCGGTGCGGTGTCATTGACGATGCGGTCCACTTTGACGCCGCCCACAAACTGCGCGCCGCCATGGGTCATGTGTTCTTCCATCAAAGCTTTGAACAAAGGACGGCGGCCACGGTAGGCCTCTTCCTCTGAGCCCGCCACCGAGTTGGCGTTGGCCAAGTTGGAGGCGGTGGTGTTCATGCGGATGGCTTGCGCGTTGAGCGCTGTGCCTGCAATGCCGAAAACGTTGTCGAGTTGCATGATCTGTTACTCCCCGCGCAGGGCTTTGCGAAGGCCACCAATGCGGTTTTCTAAAAATTGCAAGGTCGCTTGGTAGTCGCTGGCCGCTTTACCGTACTGGGCTTGCTCGACGTTCATCTCAACGGTGTTGCCGTCGAATGAGCTGTTGAATGGGGTGCGAAAACGCATGCCGTTGTCTGGGCCTTCTTGAATACCGGCGTAGTGCTTGTCATTGGTGGCCGTCAAATATTCGGTCTTGGCTTCTTTGAGCATGGCCTTGAAATCGACGTCTTGTGCTTTGTAGTTAGGCGTGTCGGCGTTGGCGATGTTGCGCGCCAGCACTTCCATGCGTTGGCTTCTCACGCCAAGCGCACGCTCGTGAATTCCAAAGGCTGATTTAAAAACGTCCATGGCAAGACTCCTGTTTGTTGACACATGGCCTCAAGTTGTGAGACCTCGTGTCGATTCATGCAAGAGCCATGCCACCGCGTTTTGACGGCAACAGCGGCAAATGTTTGCCGCTCGCGTGACGTCAGCGGACTTCCGACACCGCCGCCTGCGCCGCATAAGCGCTCAAACGCGCTGCTTGCACGGAGGGGCGTTGCGCCACATCGGTGCCCAAACGTTCGTTGGCGTTTTGGTGCAAACCCGCCAAGATCGAATTGCGCGTGATGGGCGCACGCGTGTCGCGGTTGACATGCAAGTAAGCGGCCTGCTGACCTTGAATGTTCAGGGCCACGTTGGGCCGTGTTTCATTGCGGGCTGCGGGCGTGAGCACAGTTAAATACAAGTCATCCAAGCCCACAGGGCCGTAGTTTTTCAGGCCGGTGTCGTCAAAGTACTTGCCCACCATGTCGAGTTGCTTCAACACACTGTGGCTCAGAATGGCTTTGGGGTTGGCACCAAAGCCCGCGCTGGCAGCACCTCGGTCGGGGCCATCACAAAATTGGATGATGCCGTGGCAACGGCTGTTGGACGCTTTGGGGTTCATGCCGTCGCTCTCCATCAGGGTGAGGCGGGCAAAGTCGTCGGGGGCAAAGCGGTGCTCTTGCGAGAGCTGCACAATTTTGTTCATCACCGCCTGCTTGTCTTGCGCGGGGATGAAGCCTTTTTCTATGGCGCGGTCGATGGTTTTTTCCAGCACCACGTGGCCACTTCGGTCTGAGCGCGTGAGCAACTGCACTTGGGCTGTGCCCGCCAAAGCGGGATTGCCCATGGCGGTGTTGGTATTGAGTGTGTTGACGTTGGCCGCTGGCGTGACAGCGGGGGCCGCCGCCGCTGCCGCTGCCGCTGCTTTGTTGGCCGCAATGGCTTGGTTGACCGCTTGGGCCTGTTGCAAGGAAAAGTTCAATCCATCCAAGTTCAACTTTTGACCTGGGTGGATCATGTCGGCATTGCTGATGTTGTTGGAACGGGCCACGGTTTGCGCCAAGCGCATGGCCTCGTTGTTAGAGATGTTCACACCGCGACTCGCCATTTGCTCGCGCACGATGCCGGTCAAGGTTTGGCCCGAGCGCACCGAGGTGCTCCACGCGGCTGTGTTGCCCTCGGGCGCTAGCGCGCCCGTTTGGTTGGCACTGGCCATGGCACGCGTGAACGCGGGGGCCGTGCGGGCGTAGGCCAACTGACTGCGTGGCAGCTTGGGCATGCCAGGGGCGTCGGTGGTGTTCACCTGAGGGTTGTAGGACGGGTCGAGTCGCATGGAGGCTCCGTTCAGTCGGTCCGTTTTAAAAGTTGGCTTCGTTCTTGCATGAAGGCTTGGGTCTGAACTCATGTCAAAACATCCACACCGACCCGTATGACTATGCAAATGCCGTGCCTAAACAATGCCGACACCCAGCGCTTCAAGCAGCTGGTCTTGTGGCTGGGCGCCTGTGTGCTAAGCCACGCCCAGCTTGGGTTTGCGGCCGATTTGGTGGCAACAGACTCGGCTTTTGAGGTGTTGCAAAAACAAACCCAGCAGTGGGCTGCCAACCAGCCTAGTTTTCAGGGCAAACAGGTGCAAGTGGTGCCTGTGGACCCGCGCATCACGGTGCAAAGCTGTCAACAAAACATGCAGTTTGAGCAGCCGTTTCCCAACCAACCCGCCATCCGCGTGCGCTGTGCGCAGCCGGTGTGGCAACTTTTCGTCAACCTGAACACGGGCCAGGCCTTTGTGCCGGCTAGCCGCGGCAATGCGCCCGCCCCTGTTTTGCACAAGGTGCTGGTGTCCAAAGAGCTGCTCAAGCGCGGCACGGTCATCACGCCCGCCATGTTCAGCTCGGCTGAAATGCCTGCAGCGGGCATGGAAAACCAAATCATTGCTGATCCCAAATTGATTAAAAATATGGAGTTGGTGCGCGATCTCACACCCAACACCCCGCTTCGCTCGTACGATGTAAAAAACGCCGTGTTGGTCAAGCGCGGGCAAGAGGTTCAGGTCACCGCTGGCGAGGGACAAGGCTTTTCGATCACCATGCGGGCGGAAGCCTTGCAAGACGGTGGTTTAGGTGAACAAATTCGCTTAAAAAATGTCGAGTCGGGTCGATCACTACATGGTGTGATCACTGGACCGAATGCCGCGAAACTGAGGTGAAAAGTGGTATTGAGAAAATAATTCAAAAAAACCCTCAAGTTCTAAACTTTGGGGTCGATTGAACTGTTGTGAAAAAGTTTTGACCCGAACAGGGTTGGAGAAAGTGAGAACATCATGAATGACGCAATTTCAAATTACGGCCGGATGACGCAATCGAACGCTGCCAGTCGCAGCGCCCTCGACAAAGTCGAAAAACGGAGCCCTTCTGCCGCGCAAGCCAAAGAAGAGCTCGCACCATCGCTGGAGAAAACAGCTTCAGCAGGAGCAGACAAAGTGAGCTTGAGCAATGTGGCACAACAAGTCAAAGCGCAGCCAGATTTCGACCGCTCCAAAGTCGAGGCCATCAAGCAGGCGATCAAGGAAGGCAACTACCCTGTGAACCCGCGCCGCATTGCCGAAAACTTTGTGGCCCTCGAAAAAATGATTTCGAACTGATCGGCACTTGACCGACATGACCACGCACGTCGCTGCTTTGGAAAGCTCCGCCTTGGAGCAGGCCAATGTATTGGCGCAAACACTGGAAGACATGCTCGAACAAGAGTTCGCGCATCTGAAGGTGCAAAACCTTGACGCCTTCGAAGCGTCGCAAGCCTCTAAAAACGAGCTGCTTGAGCAACTCGCGCAGCTGGCCGGCATTCACGGCCCAGAATCTGCGGACGCACTCGGCCCCGAGTGGGATGGCTTCAAAGAAAAGATGGCCAATTGCCGCGACATGCATCGCCGCAATGAAGTGCTGATTGTTCGAAAAATTGACGCCATCCGTGGCGCACTGCAAAGCATGCAAGTGCAGGACCCCACGAGCTCGGTTGAAATTTATGACCGCCTGGGCAAAGTCTCGCGCGGTCGACGCGGCGGCATGGGCCGAGGCTACGCGGAAGCCTAAAGCGATCCAGCCTAAGCCTTTTTTGGCTTTTCATCCCCGGGCTGCATGCCCTTGAGCCAATACACCCACGCCAAAATCACGGCGACCGCGGTGAACATCTCTTCTGGAATTTCTTGGCCCACATCCAAGCGGCTGAGCATGGCCAACAACCGTGGGTCTTCGGCCACATACACGCCCTGCTTTTTGGCTTCGGCCACGATGCGACGCGCCAGCTCGTCATCCCCTTTGGCGGTGAGAACGGGGGATTTGTTGCGGCCATATTCCAAGGCCACGGCTTGCATGTAGTGCTTGTCAGTCATACGCGGGTGTCAATCACTCGGCCGTGTTCGGGCGGTGGCTGGTCTTGCAGCGCATTGGGGCGCGGCGCGTTGTAGACCTGAAAACTGCCCATGTGCAGGCCTGCGCCTTCGAGCTCGTCGGTCAGGTCAGGCGCATTCGACTTGGCCAGCTCAGCCACGTCTTTGCGCAAGGCCCACATCGTCAAATCGACCTGCGCATTGGGGCTGATGGTCGTTTTGAGCCATACCTCGCCCAGCACACGGCTGTCGGTGTGCATGTTGACGACCAAGGGGTTCTTGGGCTGACCGGGCTTGTTGCCTTTTTGCTCGAACGTCAGCTCCACAGGGTCGGCATCCCGAAAGGGAATGACCAAGGCAAAGTGCAGATCACCTTTGTTGACGGTTTGGCCCGATTGCACTTGCGCGGCTTCCAGCTCATCCAAGGCGTGTTTGAGGCTGTCTTGGGTGTCGATGCTGTCGTGTTCTTGCACACGCTCGCGCTCGGCCATGAGCAAGCGCAGCAACACCTTGGTGTTGTCGGCCACGGGCTCGCCCTCGGCCAGGCTGGCTTCGCTGGGTTTGGTGTGGCCCAAGATGAAGCGCTTGAAGGCTTGGGGCTGCAAGCTGCCCATGCTCAGGCGCTGGGCTTGGATGCGCTTTTTCAATTCGGCCGCATCCATCACAGGCGGAATCAAGGCTTCCAACACACCCGGACGCAACAAAGTCAACAAGTGGGCAAAGCCAGGCGGCTGAAACAGCAAGGTGTTCAAGCGCGTGGGCAAACCCGCCGGCGCAGCTTCTGGCCCCGCAAAGTTGCCTGTGTGCAACAGCTGCAGGGCCCACTTGCCCGCTGGCAAGAGCTGGGCGCGCAGCTGCACCAAGTCGCCCTCTTTGATGTAGGGCTGCAGGGGCAGGTTGAAGATGTGTTCGTTCAGCGCGAGCTTGAGCTGTTGGTGCACCACGGTGGCCGTGGCATGCACCACTTGGCCGTCGTGCAAACCCAAAACGCGGGCCACTGGCGCTTCGACATACGCGATGCGCATGTCCATCTGGACAGGCGCTGTGCGCGTGATGGCGTGGACGCCTTCAGGACCCAAGATGGCCATGATGGCCCCTTAGGGAAAGCGCACCCAGTTTTTGCGCTCATTCATGTTCATGTCGGCCGTGGAATAACTGCCGCCGCGTTGCACGCTGTTGCTGCCCATGGATTGACCGGGCACCATGTGGGCTCGCATCAAGTCGTCGTGGCTGGGCACGTTGAGCACGGCACCCGCCACCAAAGCGCGGGGGGGCGATTTGGTGAAAGCTTGCGGGTTTTGCTGCACAAAGGCGTTGCGCAAAATATCGACACGCAAGGGGCTGTCAGGCATGGTTTTTTTGATGACTTTGTCCAATGTGTCACCCGTCTGCACTTTGTAGGTGCCACGCACCGCTGGGCTGTTTGCCAAGACCAAAGCAGGCAGCGCCAGCAGCAGGCAGCACATCCAAGCGCGGACGGAAATGATGGGCGTGTTCATGGTCGGTTCTCCCGTCAATTGTTTAGTAGGTGTAAGGCCAAGCAACCCAGGCCCCATTGAATTTTTGTTTGCGGCCAGCCACTTGCTTGATTTCGGATTGGTACAGCGTGACCGATTTGACTTCGGCCAACACCGCGGCGTCAAGTGCGCCTGGCTCTAAGGTGTGGCGTGGCAAGACGGAGGGATCGGCAATCATCAGCTTATCCCCCACACGCAGGCCCGCGTTGCTGCCCGCATTCAAAGACAAGCGCCCGTTGGTCTGCTCCACCGAAAAAGTTTGCGGCTCGCAGGCCAGTTGTTTGTCAAGCTGGCTGGCCATGGCAGCCACGGCGCGTGCGATGGCGGCGTGGGTGTCGGTGTCCATCTTGGGTGTGCCCTGGCCTCGGGTGGCCAAGCTGGGTAGCACCAGCTCTTGCGCGGTAAACCAGCCCTGGCGTTGGCCCGGGCCGCTGACTTGCAGTGTCAAACCAAACGCGGAGGCATCGTCCAAGACAAGGCCCAAGGGCACGGGTGTGACGGTCAGTTGGGCATGCCATTGCACCTGTTCTTCGCCTTGACCGTGAATCAAGCGGTCATAGGTACGCGCCTGCGCTTGGGTGCTGATGAGACGCCAGCGCTCAGAACGGGCAGCGGCTTGCAACAAGCGCGTGCGCGCCGCAAAACCCACCTGCTGCGCTTGATAGCGTTGCGCGGGTGCCAAGCCTTGGGACAAGTCCAAGCCCACCGTCATGACTTGGCGCAAAGGCGTTTTGGCTTGGGGCGCTTCGCAACGGTGAGGCTGCACGGCTTCTACTGAGTGAGTGACTGCCAACTCTGCTCGCGGCTGTTTGCCCGCATCACGTGAGAACTGGGCCACCTGCAAATCGCGCAGCTTGATTTCAGACGAAAAGCGGTTGAGCTCGCGCAACTTGCCGTCGCTCTCCATCCAGCTGGTGGCGCTGACACGGGTGTTGGACTTCATGGCAGCGTCCACCATGGCAGCGCGAATGGCCTGCAGGCGTTCTTCGGCACTCAGCTCAGCGGCAGCGACTGAAAAATTGACACCCGCACCCACCAGCAAAGCGGCCACCAGGCACAGGTGTCGGCGTGACAAAGTCCACATACGCTCAGTCTTTCTGGGCCAATGCTCAGCGCTTGTGGCTCAGGCTGGCAATGTACAAAGCACGCAAATCGCTGACCAAGTTGCGGTCCAACGACAGGGTGGTCTCGTACGTGTCGTCACCCACAGGGGTGATGCTGACCAGCACAGCGCCATAAATGACACCTTCCACGCGGGCGCGGAACGTGTCGCTCATGACCGTCATGTCGGCCACGGTGGTGCTGGCATCGAGCTGTTGGCCGTAGACCTGTTCGGTCAAAGCGCGGTAAGCGTCAAGTTTGGAAGCACGGATGGCCAGCAAACGTTGCTGGGATGCGTTGCGGTGGTTTTGAATGCTAATGACCGCATAGCCTGTGGCCACCAAAGTCTCACGCTTTTGGGTCATGGGCGTGATCATGTTGGCGCTTTCCTCCATGCGAGCTTGGGTCTGCATGGGTGGGGGCGTGTTGGCGCAAGCGGTCAACAAAATGGCGGCGGCTGTGACAGCCCAAAGGGTGGTGCGGTTCATGTCTGTGTCCTTGAGAGGTCTCCCCTTTGATTCGGCACAAACGCTTGCATCTTTAACAAATTGAAAAACGAATACTTTTTCTGTCTTGTGGAAGATTGTTAGTCATTGACAATGCGGTGTAGGAATTTTTGACATGAAGACCACCACACACTTTATTGGCTCCAGTGAGTCTGCAGCCACCTTGCGCCAATTGGTCGCGACGATGGCCAACTCCAACGCCACCGTGATGATCACCGGCGAAAGCGGCACAGGCAAAGAGCTGTTGGCGCGTTTGCTGCACGAGCAATCGGATCGCTGTGGTGCCAACTTTGTGCCCATCAACTGCGCAGCCATTCCCAAAGATTTGCTGGAAAGCGAGCTGTTTGGCCACCGCAAGGGCGCTTTCACGGGCGCTGTGGCCGACCGCATTGGTCGATTTGAGCTGGCCCATGGCGGCACCATCTTCCTTGACGAAATTGGCGACATGTCGCTGGACATGCAGGTCAAACTGCTGCGCGTGTTGCAAGAACGCACGGTCGACCCCATTGGCGGCACCCGCCAAGTGCAGGTGGATGTGCGCGTGGTGGCGGCGACCCACCGCGACTTAGAAACCGAGATTGCAGCGGGGCGGTTCCGTGAAGACTTGTATTACCGACTCAATGTGCTGCCCATGGTGACCCCACCGTTGCGTGAACGCAACGCAGATGTGGCCGAATTGTTGGCTTTTTTCGCCAAGAAGTGCGCCAACTTTGGCAAGCAGCCGATTCGATTCAAACCCGATTTCATGGCGGCCTTGCAAAAGTACCCATGGCCAGGCAATGTGCGCGAGCTGTCCAACGTGGTGGACCGTTTCAGCACTTTGTATTCAGGCCAAGAGCTGGACTTGCGGGCCATCCCCCCTACCCTGTTGCCCAAAGGCTTGGTGTCCGCCCAAGCTGAGTTGCAAGCACAAGCACCTTTGCTGGCCAAGATGGAAATGACGCCACCGCCCGAGGTGTTGGCCGAAATGAACGACGAGTCAGAGGACGAGGACAACGAGATCGAGGGCCTCATCATGCTGGCCCAGGGCATGCCGCAGCTGCCGCCCGAAGGTTTGTCCCTCAAAGAGCGCATGGCTCAAATTGAGCGCAGCATCATTGAGCAAGCGCTCAGCCGCAACTCAGGCAATGTGTCTCGCACGGCCAAACTGCTGAATTTGCAGCGCACCACCTTGATTGAAAAGATCAACAAATACGAGCTGCGGCCTGCGGCCTAATACAGCTGCTTTAGTCTTGGTCGTTGTAGAGCACCGTGATGCTCATGCGACGGTTGCGCGGGTCGCGTGGGTCTTTGGGGTTGAACGGGTCGGTGTCAGCCACACCCTCAATGCGGGCGAATCGGCTTTCTTTGATGCCATTCTTTTCTAGCAAAGATCGGGTCACTTCGGCACGTTCAGCCGAGAGCGACCAGTTGTTGCGACCTTCTTTGTTTTGAAAAGGCACGCTGTCGGTGTGACCACGAATCGCAATCTTGTTGGGCATGTCAGCCAATGAGGCGGCAATTTCACTGATCAAGCTTGCGGCCTTGCCTTGCATGCTCATGCCGCCACTGGGGAACATGGCAAAGTCGGCTTTGTCGATGATCTCAATGCGCAAACCCTGCTTGTCACGGGTGACAGACACTTGGTCTTTCATACCACCGAGCTTTTTGTTTTCGGACAACTTTTGCTCAATCTCTTTTTCGAGCTTGTCAAAGTCAGCTTTTTCTTTCGCATCGGCGATTTCTTTTTTCTGCTCAGGCGTCAGCTTGTCGGGGTCTGAGTAGGGATTGTTGTTTTCTTGGCCAGGGTCAGTGCTGGGGTTGGGGCCGCCTTCAGAGCGGGGTGTCAAACGTTCCAACAAACCCGTTTGCTTGGCGGCAAACGGAAACCCATCGGGGTCGATGATGGACCGGCCACCCAACACACCGTTAGAGCCTGCCAATTGGCCAATGGCCACCAAGCTTTGTGAGGTGGGTTTGAAATAGTCGGCAATGCTTTTGCGCTGGTCTGCGTTGGACGCGCCCAACAGCCACATCAACAAGAAGAAGGCCATCATGGCCGTCATCATGTCGGCCAAGGCAATCTTCCAAGCACCACCGTGAGCGCCGCCGTGGCCCTCATCGATGATTTTCTTGATGATGATGACGGGCGCGGGCGCAGCCTCTTTTTCCGCCTCAACTTTGGCGGCCTCTGCAGCGGCTGCAGCCGCCGCCGCTTCTGCGGCCGCAGCTGCGTCGTCTTTTTCGTCAGCCATTATTTCCTCAACGCGTCAAAGAGTTCGCCGAAGGTGGGCTGCTGGTGGTGGTTGATACACACACGCGCGCCTTCAATGATCAGAGGAACGGGGTAGCCGTGCATGTTGCCAATGATGACTTGCTGAGCCACTTTCATGCACTCGCTGTCTTCGTCAATGATCTGCACCAAGCGCTTGCCAAAGGGCTCAAAAATACCGTAGGCCAAGAACACGCCCAAGAACGTGCCCACCAACGCGCCACCAATCAAGGCACCCAACACAGGCGGGGGCTGGTCAATCGCGCCCATGGTCTTCACCACACCCAACACGCACGCCACAATGCCCAGCGCAGGCAACGCGCCCGCGAGGGTTGAGATGGCATCGGCGTTTTGCATTTCGCTGTGGTGGTGGTGTTTGATGGACGTGGTCATCACGTCTTCCACCGCATAGGGGCTCAAGGTGCCAGAAGACACCACCATCAAACGGATGGTGTCGCAAATCAAACCGACCAAGCCATGGTCGGCCAACATCTTGGGACATTCGCCAAAAATCGCACTGGCCTCGGGGTTCTCCACATGCGATTCCATCGCCACCGCACCTTCGGCCTTGAGGGTTTTCATGAGCTTGGAGATGACGGCGATGATGCCGATGTAGTCTTCCTTTTTGTAGCGTGGGCCTTTGAGCACGCGGCCCATGCCGCCCCAAGCGCCTTTGAAGATGGCGCCTGAGTTGCCGGTGATCATGCCACCCACACCCGCACCACCAATGATGAACATCTCAAATGGTGTCGCTTTGATAATGGGGGCCATGCTGCCGCCGGCGATCACGAAACCACCGAACACGCAAATGAACAGAACGACCAAACCAATAATTGCTGACATCTCACACTCTCCCCAAGCAGTTTGGCGCACCCAAGCGTGAAAGCTTGGATGCGCCTAAAAATTGTCCCAAACAGGCTGCAAGATTAACTGATAAATAAGGCAATTCTGCTGAAAAGCAGAAAACCTCTATCAGTTCATCAGGCTGGCTGGTCGGTTGCTCGCTGGCACCAGGGAAGGCATGCCGTCCCAAGCGTCGCGAATTTCGCGCATCAAACCATGAATCTCGTCCAACGCCGCCAAATCGTTGTGGGCGTTGGCGTGAAACAAACGGCGGGTCACATAGCTGTACAACTCATTGAGGTTGTTGGCCAGATCGCCACCTTTTTCGAAATCCAAGGCACCTTGCAGGCCAATCACGATGCGACTGGCACGTGCGATGGCTTTGGATTTTTCAGTGATATTTTTGTGCTGGATGTGGCCACGTGCGCTGGACAGACTCTCCAGCAAACCATCAAACAACATTTGAATCAATTGCACATTGCTGGCCGAGGCAACACCGCTGCCGACTTTGACATCGCCGTAACTTTGAATGGCTCGTGAATTGGCTCGCATCTCATAACTCCTGGGTGTTTCTTAACGTACACCAGCAGTATCGGAAGTGGCTGCGCAAACTTGAGCTGAATTCATCTTAAGCAGGCTTGACTTCAGCGGCACTTGTGTCTTGCAGCACAACCTCGGCTTCAGTCTCTGGCAGCATGACCGCCTCGACCGTCTCAGCGGCAACTTCTTGCCGCTGTGCGTCTTCATAGGCTTGCACTTGCTCACGGCCTTGGGCCAATTCTTCGGGCGTGAGAGAACGCTCCATGCTGTCTTCCAGCAAGCCGTCACCCAGCACCTCGGCCTTGGCTGACTGGTCGGTCAAGGCCAGCATGGCCTCTTCGGTATCAGGAACAGGCATGTCTTCAAACAAAAACTCAGAGAACGGAACTTCATTGGTGATGCCCACGCGTTGGTAGAGCATGTCGACCACGCTGTCCACCGTTTGCTGCAAACGCACCAACACTTCAGGGTTGGGGTCGTTGGCATAGCTGCCGGCAAACTCCAAAGCGGAGCGGTAAATGCTGCCCAAATGCTGCGGTGGCAACCAAGACTGGATGAAACCACGCACGGTCGAAATTTTGCGCAAGGAGCTAGGCACTTTGCTTTCGTCGCCGCCCACCTCTTCGAGGCCATCTTTGAAGGTGGCCGTGATGTGCTCACGCAAAATCGGTTCGTAATGGGGGCGCAAGGCGTCGATCATGGTGGCGTCAAAGCCTTCAACTTGCTTGCCATTCATGGCGTCCCAGAGCTTTTTGCCTTCTAAGCCAGAAAACAGCAAGTCGCCAGGGATGTCTGCGTCGAGCTCGTACATGCCTGGCAAACCAGGCGTCTCAGGCTTGGGTGCTTCATACATCTTGGCCAAGTGGTTGACCTTGTCAATGAGGTACAGCGTCAAGATGACCAAAAGCAACAAGACCCAAGAGATCATGTTCATCATGAAATTACTCATGCGCGTCTCCTTGTCTCAACCTTCTCTGTGTCTGCGTGGTTGTCGACCTTCAAGGTGCCGCGCAGTTTTTTGACCACGGAGGACAAAATTTGGCTCACACGCGATTCACTCACGCCCAAGGTTTCGCCAATTTCTTTGAGGTTGAACTCTTCCACATAGTAAAGCTGCATGACCAACTGCTCGCGCTCGGGCAATTGGGCAATGGCGTCGGTCACGGCATCCATGAACTGCGCTTCTTCCACAATGACTTCAGGCTGCTGTGAGGAGTCGTCCGCAATCGTCATCACCTCTTCGGTGACCACTTCCATCGAGTAGGTCTCAAAGCGCTTGGCTTTGCCGCGCTCGCGGTGGAAATCTTCCAAGTCTTTGCCCATGTACTCGGCAATCTCAGCTTGCGTGGGCGTGCGGCCCAACTCGGCTGCCAATGCGTGCACCGTGGAGTTGTGTTCTTTGTTGAAGGCCACGGCCGAGCGAGGCAGAAACGACAAACGTCGCACCTCGTCCAACATGGCGCCGCGCACACGGCTGTGGGCGAAGTTTTCAAACTCGATGCCTTTGACAGGGTCAAACGCGCGCGAGGCTTCGAGCAGGCCAATCATGCCCACTTGAATCAACTCGTCGAGCTCCATGAAAGCGGGAATACGGGCCTTCAAGTGCAAGGCAACGCGCTTGACCAAGCCCAAATGGGCCATGACCAGCTCTTCGCCTTTGGGCTTGCAGGTGCCGTACATTTCGGCGGGTGTGAGGGCTCTCATGCGTCGGTCGAACTGTTTTGCATCAGTCGCTCCATGAAGAATTGCAGACCGCCCGATGGGTGGTCAATGGTGCGCAAGTGGGTGCATGCCTCGGCTAAGCGCATGTAATCACGAGCAGCGGCTGTGCCAGGGGCGAGTTCCATCACCGACTGGTATTTTTTGAGGGCACGCAAGACCATCTCGTCGTCTTCGATCGAGGTGAGGTAGTGCACCGACTCACCCAAGAAACGCACACACACGTCGTTGAGTTTTTTATACAGCTTCCAGCCTTCCGACTGGCTCTTGACCATGTTGGGCAAAAGGTAAATTTCGTCCAGGCCCATCTCTTTGCTCAAGATTTTGATGGTGCCGTAGGCGTCAGCAATGGACGATGGATCGTCTTTGACCACGATGAAGCGGCGTTGGCAAGCCGCCAAGAACGACAACACGGAGGGCGAAATCCCCGCTGCCACGTCCACGATCAAATAATCCACATCGTCGGCCAACACACCAAACGACTGCACGATGCTGGCGGCCTGAATGTCGCTCAGGCCGGCCAACTCTTGCATGCCCGAGGCACCCGGAATCAGCTTCACGCCTTGGCGGGTGGTGATGAGAATGTCTTGCAGCGTTTTTTGACCTGATAAGAAATGACCCAAGTTGTATTCGGCGCGAGCGCCCAAGGCAATTTGAGCGTTGGCCAAACCCAAGTCGGCATCAAACAGCATGACGCTGTGTCCCAGCTGGGTGAGGGCCACCGCCAAGTTGATGGAGGTGGTGGTTTTACCCACGCCCCCCTTGCCGCTGGCGATGCCGATGACTTCTGTTCTGCGTGAGTTACTCATGGGTCAAGCCTGTGGTTTCGGTTTTGAATGTGGCCGTGATTTGCGCCAGTTTGGAAGCTGCCAATTCATTGACTGCCGCCTCGCGTGCGTTTTGCTGCACTTGTTCTTCAGTCTCTGGCAATGGCAAGTTGTCGAGCGCGCATTGCACCAAGCCGGCCAAGGACACGTCTTGCACCAAATCAGCCGTGCGATCGCCGTGGCTGGCCACAGACACGCTCAACGCTTTGTCGGTCAAGAACTGCAACAGGGCCCAAGGCTGGGTGGACTCGTCCAACTTGCTGAGCATCAGTGAAGCCCACACGTTGTCGGCGTTGTCAAACACGCGGCGAATGTTCGCAGCCGATGCATCAGCGGGAATCACCGCGTGGCATTGCACGTTGAGGTTGAAGGCGCGAATTTCGGCCAAGCGCTCGTTCATTTGCACGCCTGCGGTGTCAATCAAAATGAGTTTGCGTTGGGTGTGTTCGTCCAGCAAGAGCTTCAAGGTTGAGGCGTTGGTGGCGCGGAAACAATCCACACCCGACTGGGCGCACAACAATTGGGTTTGGTTCCAAGCGCCAGCACGCTGGTCTTGGAAGCTGATGACCATGACTTGTTCGCTGCCGTGCAGCTGCGCGGCGTGTTGCGCCAAACGCGCCACCATCATCGATTTGCCAGCACCCGATGGGCCAGCCAAAGCGTGAATGCCAGTCACCGGTGTTTGGGCTTGTTCTTGCTCAACGGAGTGGGCCAATTGACGGCTCAAAGCGCCGAGGGCGTCGGCCATGTTGTTGTGGTCTTTGATGTTGTCGATCAACAAGGCGCGCAAGGCGACTGGAATCGGGGCATCGTTCAAAGCGTCACGCAATGGGGCGATGGCGGCGGGCAATTGCATGCCGCCTTGTTGCCAAGCCACCATTTGTTGGCCGAGTTTGAATTCACGGCGCAGCGAGTTGAGCTCTTCACGCACCAGCGCCACAATTTCGCGGCCGCGCAATGTGTCGTGTTCTTCGGCGGCGCGTTGGGTGGTGTCGTCCATGGGCTGAGCGGCCACTTTGACCGTGGTTTTGGCTTTAGACACCGCCGCTTTGGCAGGCTTGGCCGCCACTTCCACGAGGGGCTTGGCCACTTGGGTGGCTTGGCGCTCGCGGGCATCGCGTTTGTTTTGGTCAATGGTTTGACCCAGCAACACATCGAACTTGCCACTTGGCTTGCTTGCGCTGGCGTATTGGCTTTTCACAAACGGATCAGCTTCCTCAGGTGTGAGGGGGGCCAGATCCACCGCCACGATCAGCTCGGTCAAGCCATTGACTTGGCCGCTCGAGATGACGAGCACGTCCGGGCCGTATTGGGCCACGGCCTTTTCGTTGGCAGCGCGGATGTCGCGGGCAAGGATGCGTTTGAGTTCCATAGGGTCAGCTCACTCTGTCTTTGATATGGGTTTGCGGGTTATCGGGCTTTGGCGTCTACGGTGTAGATCACTTTGACGGCCTGATCGTCCGGAATTTCGCTGTAAGACAGCACAGTCAAATCGTTCACTCGGAATCGTGAGGCTTTGGAGAGCCAGCCACGAATCACGGGGGACACCACCAACACGGCGGGGTGGCCCATTTCTTCCACGGTGCGCGCGCCTTCGCGCAGACCGGCAAATAAGTTTTCCGACAGACCTGGCTCCATCACCACGGCTTGGCCGGGTTGGCTTTGTTGCAACACGTTGTGCAGCAGTTGTTCCAGCGAGGGCTCGAGCGTCATGACTTGCAAGCCGTTGTCGCTGTCGATCAGGCTTTGCATGATCATGCGGCCGAGCTTGGGGCGAACCATGGCGGTGAGTTGTTCGGGGTCTTGCGTGCGGGTGCTGGCTTCGGTCAAGGCTTCCGCAATGGTGCGCATGTCGCGAATCGACACCGACTCGGCCAACAGGTTTTGCAAGGTGCGGGTCAAGATGCCGAGCGACAACTTACCGGGCACGAGGTCTTCCACAATCTTGGGAGACTTGGCGGCGAGTTTGTCGAGCAACTGTTGGGTTTCGTCGTGGCTCAACATGTCAGAGGCGTTTTCGCGCAGCACTTTGTTGAGGTGGGTGGAAATGGCGGTGGCGGCATCGACCACGGTGTAGCCCAGGGTGCGGGCTTGGTCGCGCTGAGAAGGTTCAATCCACACGGCTTCCAAGCCAAATGCGGGTTCGCGGGTGGGAATGCCTTCCAACTGACCATACACATGACCAGGGTTGATGGCCAGCTCGCGGCCCACTTTGACTTCGCCCTTGCCACGCACCACGCCTTTGAGCACGATGTTGTAGGCGTCTGGGTCGATGTTCAGGTCGTCACGGATACGCACGGGCTGGACCAAAAAGCCCAACTCGGCAGACAATTTTTTGCGCACGCCTTTGACGCGTGTCATCAGCTCGCCGCCGGTTTCGGCGTTGACCAAGGGAATCAGGCCGTAGCCAATTTCCAAACCAATCAGGTCGACTTGGTCCACATCGTCCCAGTCGAGTTCTTTGGGCGCGTCG
>JAIXRH010000008.1 GCA_027485285.1 Comamonadaceae bacterium
GCACCGACCTCATCAGCAGCTGGCGCAATGCCACGCCGGCAGATGCGCCTAACCGATTCATTTTGAACATTCAGCCCTCCCAGTCCGAGCCGTTTTTGCAAAATTTGCGCGATGCGGGCGTGAACAAACTCGACTGGTATCCCATGGTGCGTGGGCGTTTGGTGGCGGTGAACGGTGTCAGCGTCACGCCCGACAGTTTCACTGATGAACGCGCCAAGCGCTTGATGGACCGCGAGTTCAATGTGTCGTACAGCGCCGAGCCGCCTGGACACAACCAAGTGGTGCGCGGCACATGGCAAGCCGGAGACTCCAAGGGTTTGAGCATCGAAGACGGCATAGCCAAAACGTTGAACCTGAAGTTGGGCGACAGCCTGCGCTTTGACATCGCGGGCATGTCACGCGAAGCGCGCATCACCTCGGTGCGGCGTGTGGACTGGACCTCCATGCGTGCCAACTTCTTCATCCTGTACCCCGTCGAGCGCCTCACCACCGATGACGGCTTTGATGTGCCCACCACCTTCATTGCCGCATTCCGTGCGCCACCGCGTGTGACGGGGCAGAGCTTTGACAACCAACTCACGCGTCAATTCCCCAACGTCACCAATGTGGACATGGGCGCGACCTTGAACCAAGTGCAAAGCGTGCTTGGCCAAGTGGTGAGTGCCGTGGAGTTTTTGTTCTTGTTCACGCTAGCTGCTGGTTTGGTGGTGTTGTTTGCCGCCGTGACCGCCACGCGCGAAGAGCGGGCGCGTGAATACGCGGTGCTGCGTGCGCTGGGTGCGTCCAACCAATTGCTGGCCCGTGTGCAGCGTGCCGAGCTGGCAGGCGTGGGCGCACTGGCCGGCCTGTTGGCCACCAGCGTGGCGATGGCCATGGGCTGGGGTTTGGCCCGTTATGCGTTCGAGTTTGAATGGACAGCCAGTCCGTGGGTGCCTGTGTTGGGCGCTGTTGTGGGTGCTTTGCTGGCCTTGGCCGCAGGCTGGTGGGGCTTGCGCGATGTGTTGCGCCGCCCAGTGGTGCAGACGCTCAGACAAGCCAGCCAATGACGGACATGAACTGATGCTCACCGAAGACAAACCCAGCACTGACTCACCATTTGAATGGATAGGCGGCGAGTCCCGCGTGAAGCTGTTGGTCGACCGCTTTTATGACTTGATGGATTTAGAGCCCAGCTACTTAGAGCTGCGCCAAGCGCACGGCCCAGAGCTGGCCAATGCGCGTGAACGCCTGTTCATGTTTTTGTGCGGCTGGTTGGGTGGGCCAGACTACTACGTCGAAAAGCATGGCCATCCGCGCCTGCGCATGCGCCACATGCCGTTTTCAATTGGCATCAAAGAACGCGACCAATGGGTGGCCTGCATGGACCAAGCGATGGCTGAGACCCAAGTGCCTGAAGACTTGCGCGCCCGCTTGAAAACCAGTTTTTTGCAAACTGCGGATTGGATGCGCAACCAAGGCGTTTGAGCCTCGACTTGCTCAAAGCTTGCTTGGCCCCAAGAGAACGACCAAAGCGCCGCCACCCCCATCTGAAGGCTTGGCCTGCACAAAGGCCAGCACCTCGTTTTTTTGCACCAACCAGCGCTGCACTTTGCTTTTGAGCACCGGCTCTTTGCCGGGCGAACCCAAGCCTTTGCCGTGCACCACGCGCACACAACGCCAGCCCATGCGTTTGGCATCGCGCACAAATTGACCCAGTGCTTCGCGGGCTTCGTCGCTGCGAAAGCCGTGCAGGTCGAGCTGGCCTTGCATGGCCCATTCGCCTTTGCGCAGCTTGTGTGTCACGTCAGTGCCAATGCCAGGGCGTCTGAAGCTCAGCTGATCGTCCACATCCAACAGGGTGCTCACATCGAACTCGTCGCTCATGCTCTCAACGAGCGCGGCTTGGTCGTCCAGGTCTTGTTGCAAGGGTCTGGCTGCCGGGCGGGGCGGCGCGATGAACACACGGTCTTTGGCGGCAATGGGCTTGACCTTGCCAATGGCGGTGGTGAATAAATTGCGCTCAGCCTCGGCGCGGCGTTGTGCCTCACGGCGGGCTTCTTGCGCCGCAGCGGCGGCCACGGCTGCATCGTTCACCTGTTTGCGAATCGCGCCCAAGTCTTGCAACGATTTGGCTTTCACAGCAGCCCCTCTTCGGCCATCGACAAATACTTGCCCTGCGCCACGATGATGTGGTCGCGCACGGTCACGTCAATCAAAGCCAATGCATCTTGCAAGGTGCGGGTGAGCTTCATGTCGGCTTGCGACGGTTTGACGGTGCCGCCTGGGTGGTTGTGGGCCAGCACCACGCCGTCCGCGCCCAAGGCGAGGGCGGTCTTGGCCACTTCGCGTGGGTAGACCATGGTTTGCGACAGCGAGCCGCGAAACATGGGTTGGTAAGACAGCAGGCGGTTGTGGGCGTCAAGAAACAAAACTGCAAATACCTCGTGTTTGAGTTGCGCTAATTCAAGTTGTAAGTATTGTTTCACCGCATTGGGTGAATTCATCACCGTGGTTTCAGTTAATTGTTGGGTCAGGGCGCGGCGCGCCATCTCCAGCACAGCCACCAGTTGCGAGCGTTTGGCGTCGCCGCCCATGCCTTTGAAGGTTTTCAGCTCAGACGCGCTGGCGTGAATCAGGCCGGCAAAGCCTTTGAAACGTTCCAGCAGTTCTTGGGCCATCTCAAACACACCCTTGCCTTTGATGCCGGTGCGCAAAAACAAGGCCAGCAGTTCGGTATCGGTCAGAGAGGAGGCCCCGTGTTTGAGCAGTTTTTCGCGCGGACGCATCTCAACAGGGAGTTGCGCAATGGTCATGGGTTCGGGCATTCGGTCCATAGCGAGAGCTTTCTACAATAGGGGGTATAACACTGAGAGTCCTATGACTGCATCCAACGCTCACCCTACCATCGGCCCCGCTTCTTTTTTAACGCTGCACTATCGGCTTTCGGGACCGCAAGGCGATGTGATCAACACCTTCAACGACAAGCCGGCCACGCTCTCGCTGGGGTCTGGCGAGTTGTCGCCCGCACTAGAGCAGCATTTGATGGGACTTGAAGAAGGTGCGCACACCACGTTTGAGCTGGCGGCTGGCTTGGCCTTTGGCGAGCGCAACCCCGACATGCAGCAGTGGGTGAGCAAGAGCTTGCTCAAAGAGTTTGGCGACCCCGACGAGCATTACAACGCAGGGGATGTGGTGCAGTTTCCAGCGCCTAATGGCCAAGGCTCATTTGCAGGCGCGGTGCAGCAAGTCACTGACGACCAAGTTTTGTTTGACTTCAACCACCCATTGGCCAACCAGCCCGTGACGTTTGAAGTGAAAGTCATTGGAATTTTGTAAACACCATGAACCATCGTCTGAAAGAAATTGTCCTGGCCGAGCCCCGTGGGTTTTGCGCTGGCGTAGACCGTGCCATCGACATCGTCGACCGCGCCCTAGAGAAGTTTGGCTCACCGGTGTATGTGCGCCACGAAATCGTGCACAACACCTATGTGGTGGAAGACCTCAAGCAACGTGGTGCCATCTTCATTGAAGACTTGGCCGATGTGCCTGAAGGCGCCAC
This sequence comes from Comamonadaceae bacterium, assembly GCA_027485285.1. Classification (GTDB taxonomy): domain Bacteria; phylum Pseudomonadota; class Gammaproteobacteria; order Burkholderiales; family Burkholderiaceae_C; genus Limnohabitans. The sequence continues at coordinate 3,539 of JAIXRH010000008.1, forward strand.
CTTGGTGTTCAGTGCCCACGGCGTGCCCAAAGCCGTCGAAGAAGAGGCGACCCGACGGGGCTTTACCGTGTTTGACGCCACCTGTCCACTCGTCACCAAGGTGCATGTGGAAGTGGCCAAGCTGCACAAAGAAGGCTTTGAGTTCATCATGATTGGCCACAAAGGCCACCCTGAAGTCGAGGGCACGATGGGCCAGTTGCTCGACGGCATTTACTTGGTGGAAGACGTGGAGGATGTGGCCAAGGTGTCGCCGAAGCAAACCGAACGTTTGGCCGTGGTCACGCAAACCACCCTCAGCGTGGATGATGCAGCCATGATTTCTGACGCGGTGGTGGCGCGTTTCCCAAGCATTCGCAAGCCCAAGATGCAAGACATTTGCTACGCCACCCAAAACCGCCAAGATGCGGTGAAGGTGCTCAGCGCCGAAGTCGATTTGGTCATCGTGGTGGGCAGCCCGACCAGCTCCAACAGCAACCGCTTGCGCGACGTGGCGCAACGCTCGGGCTCCCCCAGCTACATGGTCGACAGCGCCGAAGAACTGAAAGAAGAATGGTTTGCTGGCGTGACCCGTGTGGGCCTCACCGCAGGTGCCTCGGCCCCCGACATCTTGGTGCAGCAAGTCATTGCCCGCATGCGCGCTTTGGGCGCCTTGTCTGTACGAACGCTTGATGGTGTGGAAGAAACCATCAAATTCCCGCTGCCCAAAGGGCTGAAGTAACAGGACTGACACGAAATGCTCGACATCAACCAACTGCGCCGTGACCTGCCCAGCGTCATTGCCAAGCTCGAAACCCGCAAGCAACCCCAAACGTTTTTGAATGTGGCGGCTTACCAAGATTTAGAGGCCGAGCGCAAAACTTTGCAAACCCGCACCGAAGAGTTGCAAGCCAGCCGCAACGCGCTTTCTAAACAAATTGGCATGCTCAAAGCCAAGGGCGAGAGCGCTGACGGTGTGATGGCACAAGTGGCCGATATCAAAACTGAACTCGACACCTCGGCTGTGCGCTTGGATGCCTTGCAGCCAGAGTTGCAAGCCCTCTTGTTGGCCGTGCCCAACTTGCCGCACGACAGCGTGCCAGTGGGCGAAGACGAACACGGCAACGTGGTGCTGCGCAGCTGGAGCCCCACTGGCACCGAGCCCGCATCTTTGGGTTTCGAGCCCAAAGACCATGTGGACTTGGGCGAGCCTTTGGGTCTTGACTTTGAAATGGGCGTGAAGCTCTCGGGTTCACGCTTCACCGTCATGAAGGGCCAAATTGCCCGCATGCACCGTGCCCTCGCCCAATTCATGCTGGACGTGCAAACCCAAGAGCATGGCTACACCGAGTGCTACACGCCGTACATCGTGAATGCCGACAGCCTCAAAGGCACGGGTCAGCTACCCAAGTTTGAAGAGGACCTGTTTGCTGCCAAAAAGGGCGGCCAAGAAGGCGAAGCGGCCAGCGAAAGCGCTGCGCTGTATTTGATTCCCACCAGCGAAGTGACCTTGACCAACTTCGTGCGCGACGTGGTGTTGGCCGAAAACGAGTTGCCCATCAAGCTCACGGCCCACACGCCTTGCTTCCGATCAGAAGCCGGCAGCGCAGGCCGTGACACACGTGGCCTGATTCGCCAGCACCAGTTTGACAAAGTTGAAATGGTGCAAATCGTGCATCCCGACAAGAGCGACGAAACCCTGGAAGAAATGACAGGTCATGCCGAAGCCGTGCTGCAAAAGCTGGGCTTGCCTTACCGCGTTATGTTGCTGTGTACCGGCGACATGGGCTTTGGTGCCACCAAGACGCACGACCTCGAAGTGTGGCTGCCTGCGCAAAACACTTACCGAGAAATCAGTTCGGTGTCCAACTGCGACGCCTTCCAAGCCCGCCGCTTGCAAGCGCGCTACAAAAACGCCCAAGGCAAGAACGAGCTGGTGCACACCTTGAACGGCTCTGGCCTCGCCGTGGGCCGCACCTTGGTGGCGGTGCTGGAGAACTACCAGCAAGCCGATGGCAGCGTGCGCGTGCCTGAAGCGCTGCGCCCCTACATGGGTGGCTTGGCTGAGCTTCGCCCCTGATAGAATTCCTGCTTAGACAAACGACACCGAATCAGGAGAAGTGGCAGAGTGGTCGAATGTACTTGACTCGAAATCAAGCGTAGGGGCGACCCTACCGAGGGTTCGAATCCCTCCTTCTCCGCCAAGACTATTTCGAACTGATTCCAAATCGTTCGAACAATTTATAACTCGTTCGGGCTTTCCTAGGGTGTGCTAGCAGAACACCTTCCGGATCAGACAGGCTTCTTCATAGGCCTCAATGTCTTTGAGCCTGTACAGCACTTTCCCCACGATCTTCAAATACGGCGGCCCCTCGCCGACGGTGCGCCAGCGCTGAAGGCGTGCGACTGAACACACCCAACGATCGGCGAGCATTATTTCGGTCAGAAGTTGGCGGGCAGGTTCGGCCGGGACCTCTGGAACCAACAGTTTGGGCTCGAACTTGGGTTCGTTGGCAGCTGTTTTGGCGATGCCACTGGATAGGGCGTCCAGCACGTCACTCATGTTTTTAGCCCGTGGGTTCGAAGATGAGGTCTTGTTAGTAGCCATGGATTTGCTCCTTGATGCCTATATGCAGTGGTTTCATATAGGTTCATACCGGATGGCTTGGTATTTTTCTCAGCAGGGTGGGTTGCTACTCGCCCCAGGCAAGGATTTACTTAAGATGATGATGTGGATTTATCCTTTGGTCTATGTGCCGAGGCTTGATAATTTTTGTAGCAACCAGCTGTTCTCTTTTTTGTCGATCGAGAAAACGGATCGATCCTTGGGCGAGGATGGCACCAATGATGGCCATGGGACTTGGCTCTGACTTTGAGTCGATTCGTTCTTGTGAATGAGATTGCATTCTGCGGGTTCCTTTGGGTTCATGAAGCCGCATATTTGCTTCCATCCCAAAGAGTTATCAAGTCGATCGGACACTTCGAGTTAGTTGACCCTCCCAGTAAAACGTAGGCTAAAGGCAGGTAGGTTCGCCCGCAACATCTATACAAATCAACAGGTTACGAGAGATTGAATAAAGAGTTTTTCTTCTGGCGTTGGTCTTGGGCAAGTACGATAATTCGACGGAGATTCACATCTGGTTTTGAGTTAACCAATAATTAAACTTAATTAATCGATTAGATTGCCATGACAAGACACTGTTACCACTTAACGCCACATGCTAAGGAGGAAACTATTCCTCTGCGTACTGGAATAATTCCAAAAGTCAATAAAGTCTTTTTGGACGAAATTGAAATTGACGAAGAAGGAACAGCTCAGCAAACCAAAAGTCAGCGTGATTTCGGCAACTATCACATTTTGGCTAATGTTTGGTTAAGTGAGTTTGGTAAAGAAGCACTTCCTGGACGCTGGCGCTTGGTAACCGTAGAACCAGATCGGGATGACCTTGATCCGCCAATCATTACGCTGCTACCACTAGATCGAAGTAGTGCAAGATCAGAGGCAAACCTAACAGACTATTTAAAAAAGGAAAGAAAAAAAGCTGATCGAGGCTGGTTGAATCCCGAGTACATCGCCACTACTCTTCACTCTTTATTGATGGCGGGAGTTATACGTGACCATAACGATCTTGCGAGTCACATCAATGACCGGATGATGAAGCCTGTTTTTGAAGCCAAAGATGCTGCAGAACGCCAAAGACGTGCGGAGTTCGAAGCTAGAGAGGCTGCTGAGCGCGAGCGAGATTTAGCTAAGGCAGAAAAAGAGACTGCAACACAAGCCAAAGAAGAGGCCGAGCGTCATCGTTTCAATGCACAGCAGCAAAAATATGCAGCTGAGTTGCAGTGGGAAGAAGAGTTTCAAGCTAGAGAAGCAGCAGAACGTGCGCGTGACGTGGCCAAGGTTGAGAAGCAGGAGGTTGTTAACCGCCTTGCTGAAGTAACCAATGAGCGCGATCAAATGGCCCAAGCGCTAGCGAAAATTCGAGAGAGCGCTCCTTCGGAGAAACTGGAAACTAGCTCACCTACGGGAGCTAGACAAGTGACCAAGCCTTGGCCGTCGAAAACAGGCTCTGATTACATGAACATTGGTATCGAGGCCTCGATTGAAGATGTTCGACCCATGGGCTCGAAAATCTCGCTGACTTACTTGGACAAATCCGGGAACCGGCAGACCGTGACAGACTTCGGATATCACGGCTTTGTTCAATTGGTTTATGGCTACCTGAAATCTTGTAAAGATGAAAACCGTAGAGCAGTCTTTATTCTCACCTACAGACCAGATATGAAGATGCGATTAGCGGCAGACACGATGATGTTGGCTAATTACGTAAAACTTTGGCGAAAATAGCGTTGAAACACCCTGTGCAAAAAAGTGGGCGCTGGTTTATTTCATGGATTGGGGCTGCTGACCATGATTCTTCCGAGTCAAAGCGCGGTTCAGACATTGGCCCAATTGCGACAGCACTTTTCGCTGATGAACATTACGACCGTGTCTATCTGCTGACCAACTACGACTTTGATCGAAGCAAGAGTTTCTGCACATGGCTGGAGTCCGTGTCTAATTACGACTCATCCGTGATCGACTTGTACAGCGTTGACCTTACCAGCCCCATCGATTACGGGGACATTTACAGGCAAGTCAGCTCAAACCTCCAGCAGGCAGGCTTGCCGCGCAATGACGTTGTACTCACTTTTCACGTCAGTCCCGGCACACCAGCAATGGCCGCCATCTGGATCATTCTGTCGAAGACGCGTTTCCCAGCCAAGCTGATCCAAACCTCCAGAGAAAAAGGCGTTGAGTCTGTTGATTTCTTCTTCGATTTGGCCAGCGACTTCCTTCCAGAATATCTCCAACGAAGCGGTGAGCGGGTCCGGCGACTGTCTGACGCAGCCCAACTCTCAACCCCAGCGTTTGAGAAGATCATTCATCAAAGCCAGGCGGTTGCCAGCCAAATAGGCCTTGCACGCCGAATTGCTGCATATGAGGTACCCGTCCTAATTCTGGGGGAGACCGGTACTGGCAAGGAGTTGTTTGCAGAGGCCATACACGCTGCAAGTTCAAGGGCTGGGCAGCCGTTCGTCGCGGTGAACTGCGGAGCCATTGCGCCAGAGTTGGCCAACTCGGAATTGTTCGGTCATAAAAAAGGGGCGTTCACAGGAGCAACTGCCGACCGAAAAGGACACTTTTTGGAGGCTTCTGGTGGAACGCTTTTCCTTGACGAAGTGGGCGACCTGCCGCTGGATACACAGGTCCGCTTACTACGCGCGCTGCAGTCGCATGAAATTACCCCAATGGGGCAGTCCAAGCCCATCAAGATAAATACTCGCATCCTGGCGGCAACACACCGTGACTTAGCAGCCGACGTAGTTGCGGGTCGCTTTAGGGAAGATCTGTTTCACCGGCTAGCTGTAGGCATTCTTCAACTGCCGCCGCTACGGGAACGTACGGGTGATGCAGAATTACTCACGCACCATTTTTTAGCAAGCATCAACGCAGATTCGGCAGGCAGGCCCGAAGCACAAAATAAGACTATTACGCCGGCCGCACTTAAGCTTTTGCAGTCATACGCATGGCCCGGCAACGTCCGCGAGCTTTATCACACGCTGTTGCGCGCTGTCATTTGGTCTGCAGGTCCAGATGTCACTGAGCAAGACATTCAAGCGGCGATGCTTCCCGTGGTGCGAACTGCATTGCCAAATCGTTTCCAGGTATTGAGTGACGGCTTTGAGTTGCAAGAGCAATTGGATAAAGTAGCGCGCAGCCTCATCAACCAGGCTCTGCAGCAGTCGGGGCAACGCAAATCCGCCGCCGCAAAACTGCTTGGCTTTGCAAATCATCAGACTCTTGCCAATTGGATGAAGCGATTGGGCATGAGCGTAGATTTCCCGGTCAATTAAGATTTAATTGTAAATAAATTTATTTTATTATAAATAAATTTACATATTGTCGCGGGTCAAATGGTCTAAGTGACTGATTTATATAGATTGTTTCAATCTGGGGTGGTTGGCATAGATCTCGCAATTATTAAGGCAACAAACCTTAGGCGATCTAAATGGCAGCACTGAATTTTGAACAAATTGTCGGTAACACAGTCTTGGGGGCTGAACATTCGATTGATGCGCGAGCCTGTCCAGACCAGTACCTTGGCCTCCTGTCAGACTCCATCGGAAAACCACAATTCCCATTGCGGGTAGCAGCGCAAGAACGAACTGGACAACCTTGTTTAATCATGGTTTTGGAGTCGCCGCACGTTGATGAGTTCATCGGCGACATCGGTCCTGCCAAGGGCTTTACCGGAGACATGATTCGCGATTTTCTGCATGAAGTTATCAATCTTCAAGACGTTGATGGTTTTGGATTGGTGCTGATCAATGCAATTCAACATCAATGCTCCCTGGGCAAGAGCACTTCCGCGCACCGCGACAAAGTCTTCCGGGCTGTGTGGGCACAAGGTGGTCAGGAGAATTTTGTTTCAAGACTTCGGGCGTTGCTCAGACCGAATGACGTTGTCATGAACTGTTGCACCAAGGGCAATGACTTTGAACTTAATACTCCGCTGCGGTCCTTGGTTGAGGCAACCATACGCGCTCACTTTCCCAATGTGCAAACCATTCGTCGGATGCATCCTGCTTCTTGGCGAACAAGGTCATGGCGAGGTGTCGCGTGGCGCTATCCAACAGAGTCCAAAGATGTGGTTGAGGCCCAAACGGAATCACAGTTTCCAGTGGATGAACTCGAAGCGAGAAACAAAGCTCTGGAAGCGAAGATCCTGCTATTGAAAAAGATTGCCGCCAATGAGCAGACAACTTTTAAGTCTGAGACTGAAACCGCAGAAAGCGAAAAGAGTGTTGCCACTCTGTCAGAACCAGATGCGCTTGTGAGCATTAAGGAAAATCAAATAGTGCGCGGCTCAGCTTGTACAGTTCTGGTGATGGGCGACGGAAGCCAGCGGCATATGAAGACGTCCACATTTGATCCTGATGGAGCCATCACTCAAAAGGCTAAAACACTCGTTGGCTCAAAGATCAGAACTACTTGCTGGGACCCCAAAGATAGCCCAGGGCGATGGTCTAGCCAAGGCTACTTCCGTAATATCTACTCAGCAGAGTGAAAGGAAAATCATGTTTTTCAGCCAGCGCCCACAGCTAAACTCAATGAGCAAACCAGCACAATTCAGCTTTGCAGCAGACTTGTTTATGCTCCAAGCTATTCTTAAGTCAGAAGATGGAAAGTCCAAGGGCTGGCAGCTTGAATACTTGTTTCCTTGGAGTTGCTACAGGCAAATTATTGAGTGGATTCTGAACAACGGTACACAAATCGGAGTTTCCGAATTTGAGGGCGTTGAGGTCATCCACGAAAGTGCCACTCACGTGAAAATTGTTTTCCCAAACGAACGTGAGCAGGACAAGATGCACAAATTTTTTGAGATGTTCAATTTCAAAAGAAAACAAGCTCAAGGCATTGATAGGAGTTTCCCGCCAATGCCGGATATTTATCAAGGTGGGCCAAAGCCAAATGTTGACGCTATCAAGCGATACATTTATTCAATTGAAAACGCTTTTGATGGAGATTCTCAAGTGGTTGAGATTCCATCTGGAGCCAATTGGAAATTTCATAAATTTGAATTTTAAGAGCTTTGCAAATGAAAACTCTTGCCATTTCCCTGAATTTGGAATGCTTGCCCTTCGAGCTAAACCTGAAAAATATCGCAGATACGATCGACGAAAGAATGCGTGCTATGGGGCCGGAGGACTACCTAGGGAAAGTGATGGCTGTAGGCGAGGGTTTGCCTATCGCGGTATTGCTTGCTTATGAAGAGAATGCAGAGCCTGATGCCGATAAGGCAATCGCGGCATTCATGAGCATTATTGGTCAAGCGGCTGTTGCTTTCGGGGGATGGTCGTTGTGGGACGCCATCAGAAATGAGTGTGGTGCGTGGGAGTTCAGTGAGCAAGAAATGCCAGATTTCTATGCTCAACTTGTCGGCAATTTAAAGGTTGAAGACAAGTGACTTGTATGACCTGCAGCCCGTTTGGGCAACTTCAAGTCGACGTCCCAATAGTTAGGATGATTAACTGGACCCCAAGTGCTTGATCCGCTTGCCTTTGGGCGATTTAGGCGGTTTGCGATCTGGTGTGTTCTGGCCCGCCAAGCCTAGCCAGCACCCCACAAAGCCGTTCGTCAGCGAACGGCTTTTTTTATCTCCGGTGACCAGTTTGACAAAGCGACAGATGCGACCTCTCAGTCTTCTTAGAATGGGGGCCATGACCATGAACCTCCCTCGTTTGTTGCTAGCCCTGCTGATGGGCATGGCTGTGTGTGCGTCATCCGCATTTGCGCAAACGTTCAAAATGCCCTGCGAGGTGGAGGGCGTCATTCCGGCCATGGATGACCTCAAGCTGAAACCGCAAAAAGTGGTGATTGAAATTCAATCCTTGGGCAGCAACATCTTCCTCAAGATGAATGGGCCCGAGCCTTATGTGTTGATCGCCAACAGTCTGGCCACAGAAGAGTTCAATGGCAAAAACTTGACCACGGCCAAAGAAATGGGTGCGTTTCGCAAGCACAAGGTGACGGGTGCGGAGTCTGAGATTCGCATCGCGCAAGCCACCATTGTCGTGACCGCCTTCACCGACACCACTTACCTGGGCAAAAAGGTGCGCATCCACATCACGGGGCCATGCAGCGCCCCGCGCTAGGGCTGCGCAAACAACAATGGCTGAGCGTTTAAAACCAGCACCAAAAACCGGTGCAGTTGCCCGTGATTTGCTGGATCAGCACGTCCACCAAGCTGCTGATGGCCAGCAGGGGCAAGCCCACGTACACAAACACCCACAGCACCAACACCAGCGTGAAGCGGGGTTCTTCCAAGCGGTGGCCCATCACGGTCTGTGCTTGGCGGCGAAGGCGAAGTTTGTTCAGCATGGTGCAAGGATTTTAGGCGCATGAAAGTCAACTGGGACACCCTGAGCCATCCCGAGTGGGACGGGCACCATGCCGCCGCTGCAGCGCCCTTGCAACAAGACTGGGCTTATGGCTCGTGTATGAAGACCTTGGGCGTCGGCGTGTTGCGTGCCTTTGTGTCCCAAGACGGCGCCCCCGTGGCCTTGGCCCAATTCATCGTGCGCCGTTTTGTAGGCGGCATGGCCAACATGGCTTTGTGCGCCTTAGGCCCCGTGTGGTTGCAAGCTTTGTCGGGCGCTGACAAAGCGCGGGTCTACAAAGCCTTGAAGCAAACCATGCCCTTGAACAACTTGCGCGTGGTGGCCGTCACGCCCCAGGAGCCGCAAAGCTCAGAGTTGGGGCTGTCGCGTTGGCGTCGCGTGATGACGGGCCACAGCACCGTGGTGCTGGACCTCTTGCCTGAGTTAGAGGTGTTGCGCGCCCAGTTGGATGGACGTTGGCGTTACAGCTTGGCGCGCGCCGAAGCGTCAGCCTTGACCATTCACCGCGTGGGCACGAATGCGGGCCAGTACCGCTGGCTGCTAGATGCCGAAATGCTGCAACGCGAGCAACGTGGCTTGCACGGACTGCCCCTGCATTTTTTTGATCTGTACGTGCCCTCGCGCCAACAACCTGCCAAAACCATGTTGACCGTCCGTGCCGATGTGGGCCGAGACCGTGTGGCGGGCATGATGTTTTTGATCCACGGCGAAGCCGCCACCTACCAAGTGGGTTGGAGCGGTGATGTCGGCCGCGAACAAAACGCACACAACCTTATTTTGTGGCGCGCCATACAAGAGTTGCGCGAGCGCGGTGTGCGCAAGCTTGACCTTGGCGGTGTCAACACCACGCGCAGCGCCGGCATCGCGCGTTTCAAAATTGGCACGGGTGGGCAAGTGCTGACCTGTGCGGGCACCTTCATTTAAGCCATGCTGCGTGTGTCCCATCTGTCTTGCAGCCGTGGCAACAAGCCCCTGTTTGCCGACGTCAGTTTTGCGTTGCAAGCAGGCCAAGCCCTGCACCTTGAGGGTGACAACGGCGTGGGTAAAACCAGTTTGTTGCGCATCGTGTGCGGCTTGTCACCCGCCGAAGCGGGCCAAGTGTGTTGGCACGACAAAACCATCCAAGACAATGCCGCCGCGTTTCGTTCGTCTTTGTTTTATTTGGGCCACGGCTTGTCGCTCAAAGAAGAACTCACGGCGCTAGAAAACCTCATGTCGGATGCCGCGGTGTCGGGCCGAACACTCAGCGAGCCCCAAGCCTTGGTGGCCTTGGCCCGCATGGGCCTGCGCGGGCGCGAACATTTGCCGCTGCGCGTGATGTCCCAAGGTCAAAAGCGCCGCACGGCGTTGGCTCGCTTGCTGGCCAGCCAAGCCCTGCTGTGGGTGTTGGACGAGCCCTTTGTGGCTTTGGATGCCAAAGCCGTCGACGGTTTGCGCGGCCTGTTGGCCGAGCACCTGACCCAGGGTGGCATGGTGCTGTTCACCAGCCACCAGCCCGTGGTGCTGATCGCTGCCAACGGCTTGCCCCTGGATGTGCAAACCTACCGATTGAAAGGCTTGGCATGAGCGGCGGCGCATTCATGGCTGTGTTGCGACGCGACTTGCGCTTGGCCATGCGCCGCAAGAGCGAGGTGCTGACGGCGGTGTTTTTCTTTGTGGTGGTGGCTGCGTTGTTTCCGCTGGGCATTGGCCCTGAGCTCAACACCTTGCGCCTCGTTGCCCCTGGTGTCTTGTGGGTGGGTGCGCTGCTGTCGAGCATGCTGGCTTTGCAGCGTTTGTTTGAGGCCGATTACCGCGACGGCACGCTCGAGCAAATGGCTTTGTCACCCACGCCAATGCCCTTACTGATCAGTGCCAAACTCTTGGCGCATTGGTTGGTGTCAGGGGTGCCGTTGGTATTATTGGCGCCAGTTTTGGGGCTGCAATTTGACCTGTCGGCCGATGCCTTGGTCACCCTCACCGTGGCCCTGTTGTTGGGCACGCCGGTGTTGTCTTTGGTGGGTGGCATTGGTGCTGCGTTGACCCTGGGGGTGCGCGGCGGCGGGGTGTTGTTGTCGCTGCTGGTGTTGCCTTTGTTCATTCCTGTGCTGGTATTTGGCGCTGGCGCCGTGGAGGCGCAAGCCAGTGGTTTGGGGGCAGAGGCGCATTTGTCGATTTTGATGGCCATGCTGTTGCCTGCGGCATTTTTCAGCCCGTTTGCATGTGCGGCGGCTTTAAGGATCGCGTTGGAATGAAAAGTATCAATTGGTTTCACTACGCTGCGCCGCAGACCTTTTATGGTTTTGCAGGACGGGTGTGGCCTTGGTTTGCCGTGTTGGCCACCGCGCTGATGTTGGCGGGACTGTGGTTGGGGTTTGCCGTCGCGCCGGCTGACTTCCAGCAAGGCGAGGGTTACCGCATCATCTTCGTGCATGTGCCTGTCAGTTGGATGTCGATGGTTGTTTACTTGGCCATGGCGTTTTGGAGCGTGCTGGGCCTGACCTTCAACACCCGCCTGTCAGGCATGATGACCCGCGCTTTGGCACCCACCGGTGCTTTGTTTGCATTTCTGTCGCTGTGGACTGGGGCGCTTTGGGGCAAGCCCATGTGGGGTACTTGGTGGGTGTGGGATGCGCGCCTGACCTCTGAGTTGATTTTGTTTTTCCTCTACCTCGGCTACATCGCCCTGACCTCCGCCATTGACGACACACGCCGCAGCGACCGCGCAGGGGCACTCATTGCCATCGTGGGTGCTGTCAATGTGCCCATCATTTATTTCTCGGTGAAGTGGTGGAACACCTTGCACCAAGGCGCTTCGGTCTCGCTGACCAAAGGCTCGAGCATGGCCGAGGTCATGTTGTGGGGGATGTTGCTGATGGCTTTGGCGTTTTGGTTTTATACCTTGGCGCTGGTGTTGTACCGCGTGCGCACCCTCATCTTGCAGCGTGAGAGCCATGCCACGTGGGTGCACGAACTCGACGAGGTGAAGCCATGAGATGGGAAAGTTGGAGCCAGTTTTGGGCCATGGGTGGCTATGCCGTTTACGTGTGGGGCAGTGTGGGTGTGACGGCCTTGCTGATGGTGTTGGAAGTGTGGCAAGCCCGTTGGGCACACCGCGCGGTGTTGAAACAATTGAAAACCGAGCAGGCTGTGGCGCAATTGCCCGTTGAAGAATTGATGTGATGAAACCAAGAACCAAACGATTTGCACTGATTGCCGCTGGCATTGTGGTGCTGTGCGCGGCAGCCGCGTTTGTGCTGAATGCCTTCCAAAGCAATTTGGTGTTTTTCTTCACACCCACGCAGGTCAGCAATGGGGAAGCGCCCAAGGGCCGCACTTTTCGCGCTGGCGGCATGGTGAAAGAAGGCAGCTTGGTGCGCGATGGCAACACCGTGCGCTTTGTCATCACCGACACCATCCACGAAATGCCTGTGACCTATGTGGGCCTGCTGCCTGACTTGTTCAAAGAGGGCAAAGGCGTGGTGTCGCAAGGCAAGTTGGGTGCTGACGGTGTGTTTGTGGCCAGCGAAGTGTTGGCCAAGCACGATGAAAACTACATGCCCCCCGAAGCCCAACACGCGATGGACCAAGCCGCTGCGGCCAAAGCCGCCCAGTCTTTGCAAGCGCCAACCCCGAAGGCCAACCCATGATTCCAGAACTCGGTAATTTCGCGCTCATGCTCGCCGCCTTGGTGGCGGTGATGCAAGGCGTGCTGCCCATTGCAGGCACTTTGGTGCGCCAGCCGCAAATGCAAGTCACCTTGCAATCGTTGGCGCGGCCCACGGCCGCGTTGCAGTTTGCATTGGTGGCGTTTGCGTTTGGCGCGCTGGCCACTTCGTTTTTGAACAACGATTTCTCCGTGCTGTACGTGTCGCAACACTCCAACTCGTTGTTGCCCAAGCCTTACCAATTTGCCGCGGTGTGGGGCGGCCACGAAGGCTCGCTCTTGCTGTGGGTGTTGATGCTGACCTTGTGGTCGGTGGCGGTGGCGGTGTTCTCGCGCAGCTTGCCACTCGACATGGTGGCGCGTGTGATTGGTGTGTTGGGCTTGATCTCGGTGGGCTTTTTGCTGTTCATTTTGCTCACCTCTAACCCGTTTGATCGCCTGCTGCCAGCGGCCTTGGACGGCAAAGATTTGAACCCCTTGCTGCAAGACCCCGGCTTGGTCATTCATCCGCCCATGCTCTACATGGGCTACGTGGGCATGGCCGTGGCGTTTGCGTTTGCCGTGTCGGCTTTGATGAGCGGACGCTTGGACGCGGCATGGGCCCGTTGGTCGCGCCCTTGGACGGTGGTGGCTTGGACCTTCCTCACCTTTGGCATTGGCCTGGGTTCTTGGTGGGCGTATTACGAACTCGGCTGGGGCGGCTGGTGGTTTTGGGACCCGGTTGAAAACGCGTCGCTCATGCCTTGGTTGGTGTCCACGGCGCTGATTCACTCCTTGATGGTGACCGAGAAGCGCGGCAGCTTCAAGGCGTGGACCGTGTTGTTGGCCATTGCGGCTTTTTCGTTGTCGTTGCTGGGCACCTTCCTTGTGCGCTCAGGGGTGTTGACGTCGGTGCACGCATTTGCGTCTGACCCCAAGCGTGGGGTGTTCATCTTGGTGTTCTTGGCCGTGGTGGTGGGGGCGTCGCTCACGTTGTTTGCATGGCGTGCGCCGCGTGTGGCCTTGGGTGGCCGCATGGAATTGGTGTCGCGCGAGTCGTTTTTGTTGGCCAACAGCGTGTTGTTGGTGGTGGCCACGGCGGCTGTGTTGCTGGGCACGATCTATCCGCTCATCATTGATGCGCTCAACATGGGCAAGTTGTCCGTGGGGCCGCCTTACTTCAACGCCGTGTTTGCGCCCCTGCTGGTGCCCGTTGTGTTTTTGATGGTGCCTGGGTCTGTGGCGCGTTGGCGCGATGCCAATGTGCGTGAGATGGCCCACAAGCTGCGCTGGACCTTTGCGGGTGCGCTGGCCTTGGGTCTGCTCTTGCCCTTTGTGTTGGGCGGCTGGTCGATTGGCGCAGCGTTTGGCTTGTTTCTGGGTTGCTGGGTGGCTTTGGGCATGGCCCAGCAAGTCATTGAGCGCATCGGCAAGCCGGGGCGCATTGGCGCATCGTTTTGGGGGCAACACACGGCCCACTTGGGCATGGCGGTGTTGGTCATTGGCATCACGGGCGTGAAGTGTTACGAGGTGGAGCGCGATGTGCGTATGCAAATTGGCGACGTGGTCACCATTGCGCCTTACACCTTCCGCTTGAACTCGCTCGACGAAGTGCTTGGCCCCAACTACAAGGCTGTTCGCGCCGATGTGGAGGTGCTGCGCAACGACAAAGTGATTGAAATTTTGCAGCCCGAAAAGCGACGCTATTTTTCGTCACCCATGGCCATGACCGAAGCGGGCATTGACTCGGGCTTCATGCGCGATTTGTATGTGTCGCTGGGCGAGCCGCTGAATGACACGCGCACCGAGTGGAGCATGCGTGTGTATTACAAGCCCTTTGTGCCGTGGCTGTGGGGCGGCGTGTTGCTGATGGTCTTTGGCGGCGTGTTGGCCGCCCTCGACCGGAGATACCGCAAATGAAAAAGGTGTTGATTCCGCTGGTTTTGTTCATCGCTTTGGTGGTGTTCTTGGCCGTGGGCCTCAAGCGCGATCCGCGTGACATTCCTTCTCCCTTGGTTGGCAAGCCTGCGCCGCATTTCACCCTGTTCACCTTAGAGAAAGGCGATCAGAAGTTTTCACCCATCGACATGCAAGGCCAAGTTTGGATGCTCAATGTGTGGGCCACTTGGTGTGTGGCCTGCCGCGAAGAACACCCCGTGCTGGTGGCCTTTTCTGAAAAACACCAAGTGCCCATCGTGGGCCTGAGCTACAAAGAAATTCAGCCCCAAGACCCCGCCTACAAAGCACCGTTTGACGACAAACTCCAACTCGCCCGTGAGCGCAGCCAAGTCTGGCTCAAGCGCCATGGCAATCCTTACATCACCACGGTCATGGACCTCGACGGCCGTGTGGGCATCAACTACGGCGTGTACGGCGTGCCTGAAACCTACGTCATCGACAAAGGCGGCGTGATTCGCTACAAGTTTGTGGGCGCGGTCACGCCAGCCTTGTTGGCCGACAAAATCTTGCCCCTGATTTCGGAGCTGAACAAGTCATGAAACGTTTGATTCTGAAGGCCGTATTCACGCTGGGCCTCGTTGTGTTGGCGTCTGTGAGCTCGGGTCGCGAGGCCATGCCCATGGCAGAAGACCCCAAGCTGGAAGCGCGTCTGGATGCGCTCTCGCATGAGTTGCGCTGCATGGTGTGCCAAAACGAATCATTGGCCTCGTCCCGTGCTGAGTTGGCCGACGACTTGCGCAACGAAGTGCGAGCGCTGATTCGCTCTGGCAAGTCTGACCTAGAAGTCAAAGATTTCCTCGTCTCCCGTTACGGCGATTTTGTGCTGTACAACCCCGAGGTCAAACCGCTCACCTGGGTGCTGTGGTTTGGTCCATTTGTGTTGCTGGTGATGGCCGTCATCTTTCTCGGCATGTATTTGCGTCAACGCCGCGCCCTGGCTGCGCCTGAGGCCATGAGCGACGACGAGCGCGAACGCGCCAAGCAACTGTTGAAAGGTTGATGTGAATCCCTCCCTTGTTTTTATTTTTGCCGCCGTGGCCATGATGGCCGTGGTGATGGGTGTGTTGTGCGTGGCGCTGTGGCGAGGTTCACAACAGGGGGCACGCATGGCATCCCAGCAAATCGACGCTGCCAACAACCCTGCCCAAGCCAACGCAGCCGTCTACCGTGACCAAATGGCCGATCTCGACCGCGAATTTGTGATGGGTAACCTGAACTACGAAGAGCTCAAGGCCGCGCGTGATGAACTGTCGCAACGCTTGTTGGCCGACATAGGTGATGAGGGTTTGACCTCGGCGTCCGTGACGCCTGCCGCGTCTGGCACCTTGCTGTGGCGTAAGCCTTGGTGGGCCATCGGCTTGATGGTGTTTGTGGTGCCCGTGTCGTCCATGCTGATGTACAGCGTGCTGGGCGAGCCTGCCGCGCTGGACCCGATGGCGCTCAAGCAAGGTGTGGATTCATCTGCTGAGGTCACGCCAGAAAAGATGACGGAGATGGCCACTGCGCTCACCCGCCGTTTACAAGACGAACCCAACAACATGGAAGGTTGGGTCATGTTGGGACGCGTCCAGCGTGCGCGTGGGCTGTTTGAAGAGTCCGCCGAGGCTTATGCCAAAGCCTTGGCGCTGAGCCGCGATGACAACCTGTTGATTGAGCGTGCCGAAGTGTTGGCCCAAAAGAACGGGGGCAGCTTTGCCGGTGAACCTTGGTCCATCATCCAACGTGTGCTGACGGCTGATCCCCTGCACATGAACGCTTTGTTCTTGGCGGGCAGTGCGTCGTATGCCGAGATGAATTTCAACACGGCCTTGCGTTACTGGGAGCGTGCCCGCGAAGTGGTGCCTGCTGATTCACCCGACGCCCCCGAGCTAGACCGCGCCATTGCAGAAGCGCGCAGCAAAATGGGTTTGCCTGCGATTCCACCACGCGCGGTGAGTGCGGCTGAACAGCCAGCCAGCAAAGCCGCCCTGGCGGCCAGCAGCATCAGCGGCCGCGTGACCCTGGTCAAAGAGTTACAAGGCTTGGTGGCGCCCACCGACACCGTGTTTGTGTATGCCACGCCCGTGGCCGGCTCACGCATGCCCGTGGCCATTGTGCGCACCACGGCCGACAAACTGCCCTTTGATTTTGTGCTGGACGACAGCACCGCCATGAATCCAAGTGCCAAGCTCTCTGGCATGGACGAGGTGACGGTGCGTGTGCGCATTTCAAAGAGTGGCCAAGCGATGGCCCAAGCGGGTGACTACGGCGTCAGCGTGACGCCTGTGAAGCTGGGCAGCAAAGGCTTGAACTTGATGGTGCGAGACACTTTGCAATCCACAGCGCAGTAAAAAAGCCCCGCAGTGTTGACACTGCGGGGCTGTTTGTGAGGTGCTGAGTGGGTTACAGCAAACCGTTCGTGCGAGCAAAGTGCAGCGTCTGCGTGCGGCTCTTCACGTCCAAACGACGGAACAAGCGCCACAGGTGAACCTTCACCGTGTGCTCACTGATCTCTAGCTCAGCAGCAATGTCACGGTTGCTCAAACCGCGGTCGAGCATGACGATGAGTTGCTTTTGGCGCTTTGACAACTTGGTCTCGCCAATGGCCACCACTTCTTCATCGCCATTCTCAGCGGCAAACAAACCTTGGATGGCGGAAGAAATTTCGTTGGCAGGGGTGGACTTCTCAATGTAGATGTCTGCACCCGCTTCGATACAGGTTTCTTCAGCCTCGCCTGCAGGCATAGAAGAAATCACCGCCAAGGGCACGTTGGCATACATGGTTTTGATGTCTTTGACCGCAGAGGTGCCTTTGACGCCAGGCAACAACAAATCGAGCATGAACAATTCGGGCTCACCATTTTTGATGATGGCCGCTTGCAATTCGCTGAATTTATCTAATTCAATGACTTTCGATGCGGGACGCATGCGACGCAACAACATGGCGATGGCTTGGCGCACCAAGGGGTGGTCGTCAATGATGTACATACTCATTTTTATTACTCCTGAATCAATATTAGTAGTTTAGCCCCATTGCGGACCGGACTTCTCGCATGGTCTCACGGGCCGTTGTGCGAGCTTTTTCAGTACCAGCATCTACGATGTCGCGCACAATTTTGGGATGGGTGATATACGGTTCGGCCCGTTCTAGCATGGGTTGCTGCTCGCGCAGGATGGCATCAATGATGGGTTGTTTGCACTCTAAGCAGCCTATGCCCGCGGTTTTGCAGCCTTGGGCCACCCACTCGCGTTGGCCCACATCGCTGTAAACCATGTGGAATTGCCAAACGGGGCACTTGTCGGGGTTGCCCACGTCGGTGCGTTTTTGGCGTGCGGGGTCGGTGGGCATGCGCTTGACTTTGTGCTCAATCGTGGCGCGGTCTTCGCGGATGGCAATCGAGTTGTTGTAGCTTTTGCTCATCTTGGCGCCGTCAAGGCCAGGCAGCTTGCTGGCTTCGGTCAACAGTGCATGGGGTTCGGTCAAGATGACTTTGCCTGTGCCTTTGAAGTAGCCCTCTAAGCGTTCGCGGTCTTGCACGTCGAGCTCGGGTGCGGAGGCGATGAAGCCGAGGGCACCTTCCATGGCTTTGGCGTCACCAGTCTCTTGGTAGGCCTTGCGAGATTTTTCAAAACGCTTGATGCTGTCTTTGGGCAGCTTGGCCAACGAGGCCTGCACTTTTTCTTCGGCGTTGATTTCGCGGCCATAGAGGTGGTTGAAGCGACGCGCGGCTTCGCGGGTCAGCTCCACATGGCTGGCTTGGTCTTCGCCCACGGGCACATGCTTGGCTTTGTAAATCAAGATGTCGGCCGCTTGGAGCAGCGGATAGCCCAAGAAGCCGTACGTGGACAAGTCTTTGTCCTTGAGCTTTTCTTGTTGGTCTTTGTAGGTCGGCACGCGCTCCAACCAGCCCAACGGTGTGCCCATGGCCAAAAGCGTGAACAGCTCGGCGTGTTCAGGAATGCGGCTTTGCAAAAAGATGGTGCAAGCATTGGGGTCGAGGCCCGCGGCGAGCCAGTCGATCACCATCTCGTAGACGTTCTTTTCGATCACCTCGCGGTTTTCATAGTGGGTGGTCAGGGCGTGCCAGTCAGCCACAAAGTAGTAGCAATCCAACTCGGACTGCAAACGCACCCAGTTTTTCAAAGCGCCGTGGTAGTGGCCCAAATGCAAAGCCCCCGTGGGGCGCATGCCGGAGAGAACGCGTTCTTTCATATCGTGCTTACTTTAGTCAATCAGGGATGCAACACATATTCAATCGGACTGAGCACGGTGGACAAAGCGACCAAGGTCCACTTCATCAAAGGTCCCATCCAAAGGGTGTCAAGTTGTTTAAAAGCGACCAGCGCCAAGACAATGTAAATGCCATAAGGTTCAACCTTGGACAGCCACATCGCGGCGCGCCAGGGCAGCAAGCCCACCAGCACGCGGCCGCCATCGAGCGGCGGCAAGGGAAACAGGTTGAACACAAACATCGACACGTTCACCACGACGCCGGCCAAACTCATTTTCAAAAAATAGGTTTCGGTCACGTCGAAATGCTTCATCAGATAGAAGGCCAGCAGCCAAGCCAAGGCTTGCAAGAAGTTGATGGCAGGGCCCGCAAACGCGACCCAAATCATGTCGCGCTTGGGGTGGTTCAAATGGCCAAATCGCACGGGCACAGGTTTGGCGTAGCCAAACAAAAAGTTCCCGCCAGAAGCGAAGTACAGCAGCGCAGGCACTGCAATCGTGCCCAACGGGTCGATGTGTGGGATGGGGTTGAGGGTCACGCGGCCCAGCATCCACGCGGTGTTGTCACCCAGCTTGTGCGCCACGTAGCCGTGCGCAGCCTCGTGCAGCGTGATGGCAAACACCACGGGCAAGGCATAGATCAGAATGGTTTGAATCAGCTCAGAAAAATTCACAGCAGCATTGTCTCATTCAGCTCAGCCGACCTAGGCGCTTCGCCGTTCACAAGCCCAAAGCGCTGAGTGGGCCGCGCCCTTGACGCATCACCTCTGGGTCGCCGCCGTTGTCCATGGGCGTGAGGTCTACCACGGTGGTGGGCTCTAGAGGACATGCGCCTGCGTCAATCACGGCGGCAAGTTCGTGCTCAAAGCGGTCACGAATGTCTTCGGCGTCGTTCATGGGGTCGGTTTCGCCAGGGGCGATGAGCGTGGTGGACAGGAGCGGTGCGCCATGGAGTTCCAGCAAATCAAGCAAGGTTTTGTTCAGCGGCACGCGCAAACCAATGGTTTTGCGCTGCGGGTGACTGACGCGGCGCGGCACTTCTTTGGTCGCCTCCAAAATGAAGGTGTAGGCCCCGGGCGTGGCGGCTTTGAGTAAACGGTATTGGCGGTTGTCCACCTTGGCGTAGTTGGCCAGCTCCGACAAATCACGGCACATCAGGGTGAGGTGGTGTTTGTCGTCGACTTGGCGAATGCGGCGCATGTGCTCCACCGCTGCCTTGTCGTCCAAGTGGCAGACCAGGGCGTAGCTGGAGTCGGTGGGCACGGCCACGATGCCGCCACGCGCGAGAACCTGCACGGCTTGCTTGAGCAGGCGGGGTTGGGGGTTGTCGGGGTGGACTTGAAGAAACTGAGCCATGGGGGTGTGCGACGACAATGAACTGGCTGTGGTGCTGGGCACCAAGCGATCATTGAATGCGGTCAGAAAGCGCTTCCCACACAGGGGTGAGTTGGCCAGGCAGCCAAGGCAGGGTGCCGAGGTCGATGCGGCTCTCCAGTGGGCTGTGAAAATCGCTGCCGCGTGAAGCGTACAGGTCAAACTCTTTGGCCATGTCCGCGTAAATCACATATTCGGGCACAGAGTGACTGCCCGTGACGACCTCAACGCCTTGGCCGCCGTGGTTTTTGAATTCGGTGAAGAGCGCAAACTCTTCGTTGGGCGTGAAACCATAGCGCGCAGGGTGGGCGATGATGGCCATGCCCTTGGCTTGCACAATCCAATGCACCGCGTCTTTGAGTGAGGCCCAGCTGTGCGGCACAAAGCCAGGGTTGCCTTCGGTCAAGAAACGACGAAACACCTCATTGGTATCTTGGCAAATGCCAGTTTCGACGAGGAAGCGGGCAAAGTGGGTACGCGAAATCAGTTCGTGGTTGCCCGCGTATGTCAGGGCGCCTTCATAAGCGCCGTGGATGCCGACTTTGGCAAGACCTTCTGACATTTCTTTGGCACGCTCGCCACGGCCGCCGCGTGTTTTGAGCAAGCCTTTTTGCAACTGTTCGTCATGCGCATCAAAGCCGAGCCCAACGATGTGCACAGTTTTGTGGGCGAAGGTGATGGAGATTTCCACGCCCGTGAGGTAGTGCATGCCGTTGGCTTTTGCAGCAGCCAGGGCGCGCTCTTGGCCACCCACTTCGTCGTGGTCGGTCAAGGCCCACAGCTCGACACCATTGGCTTTGGCGCGTGCAGCCAATTGCTCGGGTGTGAGCGTACCGTCCGAGACCACGGAGTGGCAGTGCAGATCGGCGTTGAGGATGGAGGAAGTCACGCCTTCATTGTAGGCGTGGCAAGGCAATTCGTGCATTGGCGCTGGTGGCAACGGCCAGCGCATCGAGGGGGAGGCCGCGCAGATCGGCCAGCACTTGGGCAATGCGTGGCAGCTCGGCGGGTTCGTTGCGGCCTTGGGGCTGGCCAGCGGCGCGTTGCTCGGCGGTGGTGTAGAGCCAATGAGGCGCAATGTCGGGTGCATCGGTTTCGAGCACGATGGCTGAGAGTGGCAACTCAGTGGCCAAGCGGCGCAGCTGCAAGGCGCGCTCAAACGTGAGCGCACCTCCAAAGCCGAGCTTGAAGCCCAGCGCGATGAAGGCCTGCGCTTGCTGCAAACTGCCATTGAAAGCGTGGGCAATGCCGCCCACCACGGGTGTGTCGCGCAAGCCTTTGAGCAGCCAATCTGCGCTGCGGCGCACATGCACGATGACGGGCAATTGGTGGCGTTGTGCAAGCTTGAGCTGGGCTTTGTAAAACAGTTGCTGTTTGGCCAAGGCTTCGGGTGTGTTGAGCGCTGGGACAAACCCATCCAGGCCAATTTCACCCACGGCAACCAAGCGGGGGTCTTGGCGGTGGGCGTGCAGCGCGGCATCCAGCTGCGCCAAATGCGCCTCGGTGGCTTGCGGTGTGAAGAGCGGGTGAATGCCTAGCGCGTAAGCGTCTTGCTGTGCATGGGCCAGCAGGCGAACCGTGTCAAAGTTGGCGGCGGCTACCGCGGGAATCACACACATCGCCACCCCTGCGTCGCGTGCACGCCGATGCACGCCAGAGCGATCGGCATCAAACTCGGCAGCATCTAGGTGGGCGTGTGTGTCAATCCACATCCTCAGTGGCTGTTGGCCCAGGCACTGCCCAGCGCGAACACCGAGTTGGGGGCTTTGGGGGCGGGTGCTGCTTGTGGTTTTTTGGCAAACACACCGCGGTTGGGAGAGCTGCTGCTCGGCGCACGGCCACTTTTGGAGATTTGAGCCGCAATCAAACTGTGCAAGCTGATGGATTGCATGTGGTCGTCCATTTTTTGGTTCAAGCTAGACCACAGCTCTTCGGCGGACACATAGCCGTTTTGCTCGGCATCGGCGGGCAATTGCTCTTTTTCGTCAGGGCTGTTGACCGCGTAAATGATGTCAGCCACGCTGATGAGGTTGGCATCGCGGTTGAGGGTGTAGCCGCCCCCTGGGCCGCGCGTGCTTTCCACCAAGCCGTGCTGACGCATCTTGCTGAAAATTTGTTCGAGATAAGAAATAGAGATGTGCTGGCGTTGGCTGATGGCGGCCAATGAGACTGGGCCTTGGTGTTGGCGCAAGCCCATATCAATCATGGCGGTGACAGCAAAACGGCTCTTGGTACTTAAACGCATGAAATCCTCCTATCGTTGATGGGGTCACTTTACGCAGGAAATTACTTCGTGTAAATTCGTATTTAATAATTTATTTATGCGTAAAAAACGAAGTTAAATGACATCATGAATTTCAAACACTTGTATTATTTCTGGGTCACAGCACGTGCTGGCGGCGTTATGCGCGCAGGTGAGCAGTTACACACTACGCCGCAAACGCTGTCTGGGCAAATCAAATTGCTGGAAGAAAGCTTGGGCCGCAAGCTGTTTCGCAAAAGCGGCCGACAGCTTGAGCTGACCGAAGACGGCCGCAAGGCGCTGAGCTACGCGGACGATATTTTTGCCTTGGGTTCGGAGCTCAAAGCGGCGATGGCCCACACCCAAGCGGGGGTGCGCACACTGGAGTTCCGGGTGGGGGTGGCCGACTCGGTGGCCAAATCGGTGGCTTATCGCTTGCTGGAGCCCGCTTTGTCGATTGCTGAGCCCGTGCGCTTGATTGGCAGCGAGGGCAAGTTTCCAGACCTGCTGGCGCAGCTGGCGTTGCATCGGCTGGATTTGGTGATTGCCGACGAGCCGCTGTCCAAGCGCATCAGTGTGAAGGCCTTCAACCACTCGCTGGGCACCACGCCCATGAGTTTTTTTTGCACGCCCGCGTTGCGCGCCACATTGAAAGGCAAGTTTCCACAGTGTTTGCACAACGCCCCCATGTTGATTCAAGGTTCATCTTCTTCGGTGCGCCAGCAGCTCGATGGCTGGCTGGTGCGCCAAAAAATTCAACCGCGGGTGGTGGGCGAGTTTGATGACGGCGCGTTGATGACGGCGTTTGGCCGCGAAGGGCGAGGGGTGTTTATGTCGCCCGGCATTCTTGAAGACGAGACCGTCGCGCACTATGGTGTGGAGGTGATGGGCCGGACTGAGGAGCTGGTGGAGGAGTTTTTTGCGGTGTCCGTCGAGCGCCGCATTTCTCACCCGTGCGTGGCAGCCATCACGCAAAACGCGCGTGGGCGGTTGTTCAACGGCTAAGCGCTATTTAGCACGCCAGCACTCAAGAGCAGCTGGCGGTCGCAGCGAGCGGCCAAGGTGGTGTCATGCGTCACCAACACAAAGGCGGTGTGGTGCTCGCGGGCCAGTTGCAACATCAGATCAAACACTTGGTTGGCGGTGTTGCGGTCGAGGTTGCCTGTGGGCTCGTCGGCCAACACGCACGCGGGACGTGTGACCAAAGCGCGGGCAATCGCCACGCGCTGGCGTTCGCCACCCGACAGCTCAGCGGGGCGGTGGTGCATGCGTTGGCCTAAGCCTACCGCTTCGAGCATGGCCTGGGCTTGGGCACTGGCCGCAGCACGGTCCATGCGACGAATCCACAGGGGCATGGCCACGTTGTCGAGGGCACTGAACTCGGGCAACAGGTGATGGAACTGATACACAAAGCCCAAGTGTTGGTTGCGCAACTCGCCCAAGGCAGCAGCGCTGAGGCCAGCCAAAGGTTGGCCCATCAACGACACCTGGCCAGAGGAGGGGGCGTCCAAGCCACCCAACACATGCAGCAAGGTGCTTTTGCCAGAGCCCGACGAGCCGACGATGGCCAAGGTTTCGCCAGCATTGACCGACAGGTCGACGTTGTGCAGCACGGTCACATCCAGCGGGCCTTCGTGGAAGCGTCGGCTGATGTGGCGTGCGGTGAGAACAGGCGTGTTTGACATGGCTGGCCTCATTCGTAGCGCAGGGCAAGAGCCGGGTTGACGCGGCTGGCGCGCCAACTGGGGTAGAGGGTGGCCAAAAATGCCAACACCAAAGAGATGAGGGTGATGGGCCAAATATCGGCCGATTGTGGGTCGCTGGGCATGCGGCTGATCAGATAAATGTCGCGTGGCAAGAAGCTTGCGCCCAGCAGGTTTTCAATGGCGGGCACGATCACATCAATGTTGAACGCCACGCTAAGGCCCAGCAGCAATCCACCCAATGTGCCCAACACGCCAACGGTCGCGCCTTGCACCACAAAGATGGCCATGATGCTTTTTGGGCTCGCACCCAGCGTGCGCAAAATGGCAATGTCGGCGCGTTTGTCAGTCACGGTCATCACCAGCGTGGTGACAAGGTTGAACGCCGCCACCGCGACGATGAGGGTGAGGATGATGAACATCATGCGTTTTTCCACCTGCACCGCCGCAAACCAAGTGCGGTTTTGGCGCGTCCAATCGCGCACGATCACATCGGGGCCCAGGTCCGTGGCCAATTGGTAAGCCACGCGGCGGGCTTGCTGGCTGTCTTTGATTTTCAGACGCACGCCCGTGGGCGCTTCGAGGCGGAAGATGCGCTGGGCATCGTCGATGTGCAGCAACGCAAGCGATGCGTCGTATTCGTAATGGCCCGAATCGAAAATGCCTGACACCCGAAGTTGTTTCAAGCGCGGCATCACCCCCGCTGGGGTGACTTGTCCGCCTGGGGCGATGAGGGTAATTGGATCGCCCACACGCACGCCCATGGCCATGGCCAGCTCGCCACCCAACACCACATGGAAACTGCCTGACGCCAAGGTGGCACGCACCGCGGGCGGGATTTGCAAGGTGAAGTCGCTCACCTGAGTTTCGGGCACGGGGTCAATGCCGCGCACCATCGCGCCACGCATGTCTTCGCCACGCGCCATCAGCGCTTGTTGCGACACAAAGGGGGCAGCTGCCATCACCTCGGTGTTTTGTTTGGCTAACGCGATAAGCGCATTCACATCGGCAAAACCTTCGCCACCGGGGGCAAACAGCTCGATGTGCGACACCACGGCCAGCATGCGGTCACGCACTTCTTTTTGAAAGCCGTTCATCACGCTCAACACAATGATGAGCGCAGCCACGCCAAGCGCAATGCCCAACATGGACACCCCTGAGATGAATGAAATAAAACCGTTGCGGCCAGCCACGCGACCCGCGCGCGTGTAACGCCAGCCAATCAGCAGCTCGTAGGGAAGTTTGGAGGAGGTGGGTTGCATGTGGGTTGGATTATCCCGTAGTGAAAAATCGCCTCATCACCGACCGTCGCGGCATCACAGACAATCCACCCATGACTTCTGTGTTGACCCCTGTGCCGTCCCCTGTGGCGCGCCACACCACCCTCATTCCGTTTTCGCTGTGGACCGCCCACGGCCCTGAAGCGTCGGTGTTGGCCAAAGCCGAGTTGCCCCATTTGCGTGCGTGGCTGGCGCAATCCCTCCGTGTGGACGTGCAAGTGGACCCCGTGCAAGAGCCTTTGTTGGCCACGCTGTCACCCCCACACGAACGGGCTTGGGCGCTTGCCGCCGGTTGGCCCGTGATCGATGGCGGCCTGCCTTGGGCCGCGCGTGCAGCGGCTGAGCTGGGCTTGGCTGATCACAAGGCCACAGACGGTTGGGCCTTCGTCACCCTGTGCAACTGGCATGTGAGCAACGGCCAAGTGACGCTGGGCGACCCTGCTTTTTTGCAAATCGACGAAGCCACAGACGCCACGCTGTGCCAAGCCATGCAAAGTTTTTTTGCCGAAGATGGCATTGCTTTGCACGCCTTCAAGCCGGGCCAGTGGCTGGCGCAGTCGCCCTTGTTGGCCGACTTGCCCACTGCCTCGCTAGACCGCGTGATTGGCCGCAACATCGACCCGTGGTTGATAGGCAGCCATGTGGCCGCCGATGCGCTCAGCCCTGCCGCCAAACTGCTGCGCCGTTTACAAAACGAAATGCAAATGTTGCTCTACACCCATCCTGTGAATGAGGGGCGTCGCTTGAGCATCAATTCGTTTTGGGTACACGGCACGGGGGCTTTGCCTGTGCCTGCGCCGCAGCGACCCGAACCCACCGTCATTCAAACCCTGCGCCAAAGTGCTTTGCAACAAGACCTCATCGGTTGGCTAGAAGGGTGGCAAGGCGTGGATGCCAACGTCATCGCGCCCATGCTTGCGCGCGTGGCTGCAGGCGAGCCGCAGCGCTTGGTGTTGTGCGGCGAGCATGAGTTTCATGTGCATGACAGCCATGCGCCATCGTTGTGGCAACGGGTGCGCGCACACTTGGCCCCGATTTCTTTAGACACCGTGTTGGCCGTTGCGCCCCTGAAAGACTGAGCCCATGCAATTCATTCCACGCGACATGCCACCCCGCAGCATTTGGGCGTTGGAGCAAGCGGGCGTGCATCCGCTGTTGGCGCGTTTGTATGCCGCACGCGGCATTCAAGATGCCGCCACACTCGACGCGTCGCTTGCACAGCTCTTGCCCCCCACGGGCTTGAAAGGCATAGAAGCCGCTGCCGTGCTGTTGGCCGACGCGATGGCGGCCAATCAAAAACTCTGCATCGTGGCCGACTACGACTGCGACGGTGCGACCGCGTGTGCTGTCGCCCTGCGGGGCCTGCGTTTGCTGGGCGCGAAGCAGGTCAGCTACATCGTGCCCGACCGCGTGGTCGATGGCTATGGCCTCACCCCACCCATTGCCGAGCGCGTCAAAGCCAGCGGTGCAGATGTGCTGATCACCGTGGACAACGGCATCGCCAGCGTGGAGGGCGTGGCCACGGCGCGCAAGTTGGGCTTGCAAGTGCTGGTGACCGACCACCATTTACCTGCTGCGGTGCTGCCCGACGCAGACGCCATGGTGAACCCCAACCAACCCGGCTGCACGTTTGAAAGCAAGGCGCTCGCGGGTGTGGGTGTGATGTTTTATGTGTTGCTGGTCTTGCGCGCAGAGCTGCGCAAGCGCGGCGTGTTCACGACTGAGCAGCAACCCAAGCTAGACACCCTGTTGCCACTCGTGGCACTCGGCACCGTGGCCGACGTGGTCAAACTCGACGCCAACAACCGCCGACTGGTCGCCCAAGGTTTGGCGCGTGTGCGCAAGGGCCAAATGCCAGCGGGCATGACGGCGTTGTTTGCTGCGGCTGGACGCACCAGCGAGAAATGCACCTCGCAAGATTTTGGGTTTGCACTCGGCCCTCGTATCAACGCGGCTGGCCGTTTGTCAGACATGACGCTGGGCATTGAATGCCTCACCACCGACGACGTGGGCCGCGCCACCGAGTTGGCCACACAGCTGGACCGCATCAACCGTGAGCGCCGAGAAATCGAAGGCGACATGCGCGAGCAAGCCTTAGAGCTGGCGCAAGACATGTTTGACCCCGAAGAAGAACCGCCCTCCGCCCTGTGTGTGTTCGACCCCGACTTTCACGAAGGCGTGGTGGGCATCGTCGCGGCCAAGCTCAAGGACTTGCACCACCGCCCCACGTTTGTGTTCGCGCCTAGCCAAGCGGCGGGCAAAGGCCATGAGCTGAAGGGCTCGGGCCGCTCCATTCCCGGTTTTCATTTGCGGGATGCACTCGACCTGGTCGCCAAGCGTCACCCCGAAGTGCTGCTGCGCTTTGGCGGTCACGCCATGGCCGCAGGCTGCACCTTGGAAGAAGACAACCTCGCCACCTTTGAAGAAGCCCTGCAACAAGTCGCACAAGAGTGGCTCGATGAAGCCACCTTGCAACGCCGCTTAGAAACCGATGGTCCCTTGCTGCCCGAATACCGCCGCCCCGAGCTGGCCGATGCCTTGGCGCGGGAAGTGTGGGGCCAAGGCTTTGCACCGCCCACGTTCAGTGAAGAGGTCGAGGTGCTGAGCCAGCGCTTGGTGGGTGAAAAACATATGGCCCTCAAGCTGCGCCACCACGGCCAGCCCGTGGACGGCATTTGGTTTGGCCGCGTCGATCCGCTGCCCGCTTTGGCGCATTTGGCGTTTCGCTTAGAGGTGGATGAATGGCAAGGTAACCAGCGCGTGCGCTTTGTGGTGGAAGGCATGGTGAAGTAAAAATGGCAACCAAGAAAAAAATCGATCTTCCAGAAGTCAATTTTTCTGACTGCGGCGACATCCGCTACTTGCACCTTGGCACGCCTTGGGTGCAAGGCTCCATGCAGATTGACAAGCCGTTTGAGATCGACCTTGAGTACGTGCAACGCATGATGGCGTGGCTCTTGTTTGTAGACCTCGACAAAGTGGGTCATTTGCACGCCATGCAGTTGGGGCTGGGCGCTGCGTCGCTCACCAAGTTTGCGTTCAAGCACCTGCGTATGACAACCACCGCGATTGAGATCAACCCCCAAGTGGTGGCCGCCTGCCGTTTGTGGTTCAAGCTGCCTGCTGACAGCGCCAAGTTGCAAGTGGTGTTGGGCGATGCGGCCGAGGTCGCCAAGCACGACCACTGGCGCGGCCAGATCGATGCCTTGCAAGTGGACCTGTATGACCACGACGCCGCGTCACCCGTGTTGGACAGCGCTGAGTTTTATGCCGACTGCCGTCGCCTCTTGACCGATGAGGGGTGCATGACGGTCAATTTGTTTGGCCGCAGTTCCAGCTATGAGCAAAGCCTGGCCAAAATGGCCAAGGCGTTTGGTGCGGATGCGCTGTGGGCCTTCAAGCCCACGCGCGAGGGCAACACGGTGGTGCTCGCGCAGCGCACGCCCATGCATCCCAAACGTGCGGAGCTCATGGCACGCGCCGAGGCCATTCAGGCCCGTTGGCCATTGCCTGCGACCAAATGGTTGCGCGTGTTCAACCCCCTGAAAGCCTGAGCGTTTAGGGGTTTACCCGTTGATTTTGCCCCGCTAAAAATAGGTGTAACCCACATTCGAATAGGCACAGCGAGCCCGCCATAATTCAGCGCATATTTGCTTTTGAATAGAGGAGATGAAATGATCAAAAGTCAAAAAGACTTTTTCTCCGGCCTGATGTTTACATTGGTCGGTGCTGCTTTCGCTTGGGGTGCAACCAACTACAACATTGGAACGGGTGCGCGCATGGGCCCCGGCTACTTCCCTCTGTTGCTCGGCATATTTTTGGCTGTGCTGGGCGGCTTCATCACGTTTTACTCATTGATTGAGCACACCGAAGACGGCGAGCCTGTGGGCGCGTTTGCTTGGAAGCCTGTGGTGTTCATCTTGGGTGCCAACATCATTTTCGGCATCTTGCTGGCCGGCTTGCCACGTTTTGGCATTCCACCCATGGGCTTGATCGCTGCCATCTATGCCTTGGTCATCATCGCTGGCAAGGCGGGTGATACCTTTTCGCTGAAAGAATCGTTGATATTGGCCACCGTTTTGTCGGTTGGCAGTTACCTCGCTTTCATCATGCTGCTTAAATTGCAGATGCCCGTGTGGCCCACCTTCATCACTGGTTGAGCCTGGAGAAATAAAAAATGGATTTGATTTCAAACCTTGCCTTAGGCTTTGGCGTGGCTTTCACGCCCATCAACCTGATGTATGCCTTGATCGGCTGTATCTTGGGTACTTTGATTGGCGTGTTGCCAGGCATTGGCCCTGTGGCGACCATCGCCATGTTGTTGCCCGCCACTTACGCGCTGCCCCCTGTGTCCGCGCTGATCATGTTGGCCGGTATTTATTACGGCGCTCAATACGGTGGCTCGACCACCGCGATTTTGGTGAACTTGCCTGGTGAATCGTCCTCGGTGGTGACCACCATTGACGGCTACCAAATGGCTCGCAAAGGCCGAGCAGGCCCAGCCTTGGCCGCAGCTGGCTTGGGTTCGTTCTTCGCAGGATCTGTGGGTACCTTGATCTTGGCGGCCTTTGCGCCACCTTTGACCGAACTCGCGTTCAAGTTTGGACCCGCCGAATATTTCTCGCTCATGATCTTGGGCTTGGTCGGTGCGGTGGTGTTGGCTTCGGGCTCATTGCTCAAAGCGATTGCCATGATCGTGTTGGGCCTCTTGATGGGCTTGATCGGTACGGACGTGAATTCTGGTGTGGCACGTTTCAGCTTTGACATCCCCGAACTCACCGACGGTGTGGGCTTTGTGGTGGTGGCGATGGGCGTGTTCGGCTACGGCGAGATCATTTCAAACTTGTCGCGTCCCGAAGAAGACCGCGAGGTGTTCACGGCCAAGGTGGAAGGTTTGTTCCCCACCAAGGAAGACTTCAAGAACATGATGCCTGCTGTGCTTCGCGGCACAGCGCTGGGTTCCTTGTTGGGCGTCTTGCCTGGCGGCGGCGCTTTGTTGGCGGCGTTTGCGGCTTACACCATCGAGAAGAAAACCAACTTGCGTCCAGGCGAAGTGCCTTTCGGTCAAGGCAACATCCGCGGTGTGGCAGCGCCTGAAGCCGCCAACAACGCCGGTGCACAAACCTCGTTCATTCCCTTGCTCACCTTGGGCATTCCACCCAACGCCGTGATGGCTTTGATGGTGGGTGCGATGACCATTCACAACATCCAGCCTGGCCCTCAGGTCATGACCAGCAACCCCGAGTTGTTTTGGGGTCTGATTGCCTCGATGTGGATTGGCAACTTGATGCTGGTGATTCTGAACTTGCCTTTGATTGGCATGTGGATCAAGCTGTTGTCTGTGCCTTACCGCTTCTTGTTCCCCGCCATCGTGCTGTTCTGCGCGATCGGTGTGTACTCAACCAACAACAACACCTTCGACATTTGGATGGTGGCGGGCTTTGGTTTGGTGGGTTACCTCTTCATGAAGTTGGGCGTCGAGCCAGCGCCATTGTTGCTGGGTTTCATTCTGGGCCCGATGATGGAAGAAAACCTGCGCCGTGCGCTGTTGCTCTCGCGCGGTGACTGGACGGTGTTTGGGACACGTCCGCTGTCAGCAGGCTTGTTGGCTGCTGCTGCCTTGCTCTTGGTGATCGTGCTGCTGCCGTCCATCAAGTCCAAACGAGAAGAAGCCTTCGTCGAAGAGTAATTCAGTCCCTTCTGTGTTGACTGCCTAAACGGCACCTCCGGGTGCCGTTTTTCGTTGGGGCACGTGAGGGCTTCGTTTATATTGACGGGTGAACGCGTTTTCTGTGAAAGGCCTGAATGATCGACCTCCCCCATCCATTGGCCTTGCACTGCCAAGTGTTTCAGACGTGAAGCGCATGGCGCACTCTTTGCCGCGCAGCGTTTCAGCCCTTGGGCTGTGCGCCTTGCTCGCTGCCTGCATGTCGCCCCCCAGCACCACGGGCCCTGCACCGCTGCAACCCGAAATTGCCAGTGGCTTCACGCCCAAACCCGATGTGGTCACGCGCAAGTTTGCCGTGGCGGCGGCCAACCCCTTGGCCACGCAAGCGGGCTTTGAAGTTTTGAAAGCGGGCGGCTCTGCGGTAGACGCTGCCATTGCGGTGCAAATGGTGTTGGGCTTGGTCGAGCCGCAATCAAGCGGCATTGGCGGTGGCGCGTTTTTGTTACACAGCTCAGCGGGTGAGGCTTCGGGCGCCGCCCCTAGGTTGCAAGCCTTTGATGGCCGAGAGACGGCCCCTGCAGCCGCCACCGAAGACCTGCTGTTGAACGCCGAAGGCAAACCCCTGGCGTTTCATGCGGCGGTGGTCGGTGGCCGTTCGGTGGGCACGCCCGGTGTGTTGCGTATGTTGGCGCAAGCCCATGCACAACACGGCAAGCTGCCGTGGGCCCAATTGTTTGAGCCTGCCATCGGCTTGGCCCGTCAAGGCTTTGCCATCAGCCCACGCTTGCATGCGCAACTCAAGGCCGATGCGTATTTGCGGCTTGACCCCACAGCCCGCGCTTACTTTTACCAAGCCAATGGCGAGCCGCATGCCACAGGCCATGTGCTGCGCAACCCAGAGTTGGCTGCGGTGCTGCAACGCATTGCCCTAGAGGGCGTGCAAGCGTTTTACAGCGGTGAGGTGGCCGAGGCCGTGGTGCGCAAAGTGCAGCAGCATGCCAGCAGTCCGGGACGTTTGGCGTTGAGCGACCTGGCCAACTACCAAGCCAAAGAACGCACGCCGCTCTGCTTTGACCATGCAGCGCTCAGTCGCGTGTATCGGGTGTGCGGTTTTCCACCCCCTAGTTCGGGCGCATTGGCCATGGGTCAAATCCTGGGCATGCTGCAACACACGCCTGCATCGCTGATGAGCTCGCCAGTGGACACGGCGGACGGTGGGGCCGGTCCGCGTTCGTTGCATCTGTACAACGAGGCCTCGCGCCTGGCCTTTGCTGACCGGGCCCAATATGTGGCCGACCCTGACTTTGTCAGCGGCCCTGGTGGCGATTGGCAAAGCTTGCTGGCCCCTGCCTATTTGCGCGAGCGTGCCAAACTCATTCGCCCCA
>JAIXRH010000096.1 GCA_027485285.1 Comamonadaceae bacterium
CCCGTCACGGGGTCGGCAACATCAATGTCTGCTGGGGCACAACCCAAGGCTTCGCTCAGGCTTGCGCGGGCCAACTCTGGCGTGTTGTTGCGTTCACTCAAGTGCGCGGCCAGCACATAACTGAGCTGGTCATGTTTGACGCGACCTAGCAGCTCTGCGGCTGCCTGGTTGGACAAATGCCCCCAAGGGCCAGCCACACGTTGTTTTAAAAAGCTCGGGTAGCTTGAAGCTGCCAACATCTCAGCATCGTGGTTGGCTTCGATGAGCAGGGCGTGGCAGCCTTGCAGGGCGTTCACGACATGCGTGGAGGGGTGACCCAGATCGGTG
Source organism: Comamonadaceae bacterium (assembly GCA_027485285.1). Lineage (GTDB taxonomy): Bacteria > Pseudomonadota > Gammaproteobacteria > Burkholderiales > Burkholderiaceae_C > Limnohabitans. The sequence goes on from JAIXRH010000096.1 coordinate 328, forward strand.
GCAATGCCCAAATGCCGTTGACCGTCCGAGCAGCGCAGCTGCAAAGGCTCGCGGGCGTCGTGGGGCACGGTGAAGGGCTGGACCTGTAGAGCTCCTATTTCCATCGTGCAGCCATCGCGCGTCACCTGGAGCAACTGTTGGAGCGGTGTCCACGCCGCGTCATTCACGGCCAGCCAAGTGCCCTGGCTCATCCAAAGAGATGTGGCATGCCGTTTGACGAAGCTACGCGCACACCCAATGTGGTCGCCATGCTCGTGGGTGATGAAAATGGCGTCGAGGTCTTCAGCACAGGTGCCCGCTTCGATCAGGCGCGCCTCTAGCTCCGCCAAACGTAAGCCGCAATCGATGAGCAAGCGGCTGATGTGCTGACCACTTTGGGCTTCAACCAAAGTGGCATTGCCGGAGCTGCCGCTGCCCAGGCTTTTAAAGCGCAACATGGCGCAAGTTCAAGACCCGTGCTGATCAGCGCAGATCATCTGCCAGCAACTTCAGGATGCGCTGTGAAATGGGGCTGTTTTCAGTGGTGCCTGCTGCGTTTTGCACAGTGACTTCTGTGGTGTTGCCTGATCTGCGCACAGCAATGCGGTACTTGACGGGGCCCACATCAGACTTGGCGCTGCTGAACATCTTGCCAAAGAAACCTCTGTCATCTTTGGCGGCGGTGTCCACATACCGCACAAAGTACACGCCTTGTGCTCGGTCGCGGTCTTCCACCGTGAAGCCTGTGCGATCCAAGGCCAAGCCTACGCGACGCCATGCCACATCAAAAGTGTCTGGGATGTTCAACAGCGTCGTGTCAGCTCGGGTGACCAAGGTGGTTTTGTTGGCGGCCACTTCTTGGGCGGTGATGCTGGTTTTGGCTTGCTCAGCCGTCACACCGAGTTTGACCATCAGGCGACTTAAAAATTCAGCTTCCAGCTCGGAATCGCTGGGGCGTGGTGCCCAAAGCGTGCTGGTTTTGGACTGGTCTTTGTATTCTTCGCTCATGCCGCGGTGGGTGACAAAGATATCGACGCCGCCAGTGCTGTTGCGTTCAATGCGGGTGCGGAATTTGTCACGCTCCCCAGAAGAATACAAACCGTCAAGCACTTTGCCCAAGGTGCGACGCAGTAAATCTTGGGGAATCTTGGCGCGGTTTTCAGCCCACTCGGTTTCGAGTAATCCCAGTTGTTGTTGCTCAATCACGTAGGTGAAGCCGTTTTCTATCCAGAAAGCTTGCACGATCGGCCACACCGCATCGGCAGAGCGGTTCACCACCAACCAACGTTGTTTGCCATCGCGTTCAATGCGCACGTCGTTGACTTGCTTGGCTGCTGTCGCTGCAACGGCTGGCGCTGGGCGAACGGCCATGCCGCTGGCTGACACAGGACCGCCGGGCACAGCGTAACGGGTGTCGCGGTTGAGTTGCGTCAGGTCTGGCGGAATGTCCAAAGGCACCACCTTGGTGCCACCTTCGGTTTTGTAGTTGACCTTGTCACCGTCCATGATGGAGGAGCAAGCGCTGAGCAAGACCAGCGTGGTCAGGGCAACCGCAGTGCGATGTGTAGCAAAAGAAATTTTCACAGCCAAGGCCTTTTTAACAATCAGATCAAACCAGCAGCGCGCAAGGCACCTTCCACCACAGGCGCATTGGCCTGGGTGAGCTCTGTCATGGGCAAGCGCAGCGTTGGGCCTGCGAGGTCCATGCGGTGCATGGCCCATTTCACGGGAATGGGGTTGGCTTCCACAAACAGGTGTTTGTGAACCGGCATCAATTTGAATTGGATGTCCATGGCGCGTTGCACATCGCCAGCGATGGCGGCCATGCAAAGCTCGTGCATCAAACGTGGTGCCACGTTGGCGGTCACGCTGATATTGCCTTGGCCACCGCACAGCATCAATGCCACGGCAGTGGGGTCGTCACCGGAGTACACCGCAAAACCTTTGGGCACGTCGCGGATCAGCCACTGGGCGCGTTCGATGTTGCCAGTGGCTTCCTTGATACCCACGATGCCTGGCACTTGGGCCAAACGCAGCACGGTGTCGTGCGCCATATCGGCCACAGAGCGGCCAGGCACGTTGTACAAAATCACTGGCAAGTCCACTGCTTCAGCGATGGCTTTGAAGTGCAGGTACTGGCCTTCCTGCGTGGGCTTGTTGTAGTAAGGCACGACTTGCAGCTGGCAATGTGCGCCTACTTTTTTGGCAAACTTGGCCAGCTCAATTGCTTCCGCGGTCGAGTTGGCACCGCAGCCCGCCATGATCGGCACATGACGGCCGGTGTGTTGGGCCGCTTGTTCGACCGACACGCGGATGATTTCGCAGTGTTCTTCCACGTTGACTGTGGGGGACTCACCGGTGGTGCCCACGACGCCAATGCAATCGGTGCCTTCGGCAATGTGCCAGTCAATCAGTGTGCGCAGGGTGGGGTAGTCCACGCTGCCGTCTGTGTGCATGGGGGTGGCCAGTGCCACGATGCTGCCGGTGATGGGTGTCATGTCCGTTGGTTCGGTCAAGGAAAAGGCTCATTCTAGCGAGTGCGCATGGCGTTTTTAGCCGGTCAGTCGGGAAGAAGTGGGTAACGCGCAGGCGCTTGGGCGTCGCTTGCCTCGCGCACGGCCACGATGCGTTGCACAAAACGCTCAGGTTGCGGCAGAAAACCCTCTTCGAACGCCACCACACGCAGATCTTGGCAAACGCCCAGCAGTTCGGCGGGATTGAGCAAGAAGTCTGGCCGGGAGGGTTTGCCCACCGTGTCGTTGCCTGTTGAGAAGGTTTCGTAGATCAGCACACCGTTGGGGGCGAGGCTGTTTAAGATCATTGGCCACAAAGGGCGCCAGAGGTAATTCGTCACAACCACAGCGCCAAATGTGCGGCCTTGCAGCGGCCAAGGGCCGTTTTCGATGTCGGCACAGATGGCTTCGCCCATGGGGCTGACCGTCGCAATGGCGTCTGGGTTGCGGTCCACGGCCGTCAATGCATGGCCAAGGGCAGCCAAGTGGCGCACGTGGCGTCCGTGTCCGCAGGCTAGGTCTAGCACGCTGCAGCCCACAGGCAGTAACTGCGCCCAACGCCCGACCCATGCAGACGCGGGCTCTTGCCCGTGGAGGAGCGTGGTCATTTTAAAAACAGCCCCACACTTGGTTGGCCAGCGTGAGCAAAAACTCTGGCTGCAAATACATGGACAACACAGCCAGCAAAACGGCCACGCACACCAAACCAATCAAAGCTTGCCGAATCCAGGTGTGCATTGGAAGGTTCATTTCACAACTCAAGCCGCTGTCGCAGCAGGTGCGCGTTGAATCGCACCCTCTTTCACCGGCATGTTCACCAAGGCTGCAAACACGCCCAGCGCAATCGAGATGTACCAAACGATGTCGTAGCTGCCGGTCTGGTCATACAGATAGCCGCCCAGCCACACACCCATGAAGCTGCCAATTTGGTGGCTGAAAAACACGAAACCAGCCAGCATCGACATGTGCGCCACCCCAAAAATCTGAGCCACCACCGCATTCGTAGGGGGCACAGTCGAGAGCCATAGCAAGCCCATCACGCCAGAGAAGATGTACACACTCGTGGGTGTGAGCGGTGCCAACAAGAAAAGAACGATGGCAATAGAGCGCGAAAAATAAATAAACGACAAAATTTTGCGCTTGGCCAGGCGTTGCCCTAAGCTGCCCGCAATGTAGGTGCCAAACACGTTGAACAGGCCAATCAGCGCCAAGGCAATGCTGGCCACCTCGGGCGATAAACCGTTGTCTTTGAGGTAACTAGGCATGTGCACGCCGATGAACACCACCTGAAAGCCGCACACAAAGTAGCCTGCCATCAGCAGCTGAAAGCTACGGTAGTTCATGGCTTCGCTCAGTGCGTGCAAGATGGACTGGTCGCGCTGCGGCGCAGCACCGCCTGCAAAGCTGGGTTCGCGCAAACCGAAGGCGAGGGGAATGATCAGCGTGACCGACAAGGCCAACCACAGCAAGGCCTCTTGCCAACCCAAGGTACTGATGAGGTAGCCCTCTGTGGGCACCATCAAAAACTGGCCAAACGAGCCCGCTGCAGCGGCCACACCCATGGCCCAAGAGCGCTTCGCGGCGCTCACGTTGCGGCCAATCACGCCGTAAATGACCGCATAGGTTGTGCCCGCTTGGGCGATGCCGATCAGCACACCCGCCGTGGCGGTGAAGAGAGCGGGCGTGTCGGAGTAAGCCATGCCGATCAACCCCAGCGAATACAACACGGCACAGACGACGATCACGCGGAAGGCACCAAAACGGTCGGCCAACATGCCCGAGAAAATGCCGGTAAAACCCCAGGTCAGGTTTTGAATGGCGATGGCCATGGCAAAGTTTTCACGGGTCCAGTCTTGCGCTTGGGTGATGGGCTGCAGCCAGAGGCCAAAGCCGTGGCGAACGCCCATGGACAGGGTGACGATGGCTGCCCCACAGGCCAGCACTTGCCACATGGGCAGCGTTTTGTGTTGATTGGTCATGGTGCTGACTTTAACCAATGCGGCCCTGAATCGCTGACATAGGGGTTAACTACAATTCCGCCCCATGGCAACCAAGCAACCCACTCCACCGCCCCAGTACTCAGAAGGCTCGATTCGCGTTCTCAAAGGACTCGAACCCGTCAAGCAGCGTCCGGGCATGTACACCCGCACCGACAACCCGTTGCACATCATCCAAGAGGTGTTGGACAACGCGGCTGACGAGGCCCTCGCTGGGCACGGCAAGAAAATTGGCGTCACGCTGCACAGCGATGGCTCGATCAGCATCGACGACGATGGCCGTGGCATCCCGTTTGGCATGCACCCCGAAGAAAAAGCCCCCGTCATTGAGCTGGTGTTCACCCGTTTGCATGCGGGTGGCAAGTTTGACAAAGGTTCAGGTGGTGCTTACAGCTTCTCGGGTGGCTTGCACGGCGTGGGTGTGAGTGTGACCAATGCGCTGGCCAAACGCATGGAAGCCACCTCTTATCGTGAAGGTCAGGTGGCCCGCTTGGTGTTTTCAGGTGGCGATGTGGTGGAACAACTCACCATCCGCAAACAAGAATCAGGCGACCGCAAGCAGGGCACCACTGTGCGTGTGTGGCCCGATGCCAAATACTTTGAATCCTCGGCTTTGCCGATGAACGAGCTGGTGCACTTGTTGCGCAGCAAAGCCGTGCTCATGCCCGGCGTGAGCGTGACGCTCCTCCACGAAAAAACCAAAGACTCGCAACACTGGCTCTACAAAGGCGGCCTGCGTGATTACTTGATGCAAACGCTGCACGGTGAGCCCGTCATTCCCTTGTTTGAGGGCGATGGTTACGCCGACAGCAACCACGACAGCTTCGCCGAAGGCGAGGGCGCAGCCTGGGCTGTGGCTTTCACCGAAGACGGACAGCCTGTGCGTGAAAGCTACGTCAACCTGATTCCCACCAGCGCGGGCGGCACCCACGACAGCGGCTTGCGCGATGGTTTGTTCAATGCGGTGAAGAGCTTCATCGAGCTGCACGCGCTGCTGCCCAAGGGCGTGAAGCTCTTGCCCGAAGACGTGTTTGCCCGAGCCAGCTATGTGTTGAGCGCCAAGGTGCTGGACCCACAGTTCCAAGGCCAAATCAAAGAACGCCTCAACTCACGCGATGCCGTGCGTTTGGTGTCGAGCTATGTGCGCCCGACCATGGAGCTGTGGCTCAACCAACACGTCGACTACGGCAAAAAGCTGGCCGAATTGGCCATCAAGGCCGCCCAAACCCGCCAAAAAGCAGGGCAAAAAGTCGAGAAGCGCAAAGGCTCAGGCGTGGCTGTGTTGCCCGGCAAGTTGACCGATTGCGAAAGCAAAGACACGGCGCACAACGAAGTGTTCTTGGTCGAGGGCGACTCTGCGGGCGGCAGCGCCAAGATGGGCCGCAACAAAGAAAACCAAGCCATCCTGCCGCTGCGTGGCAAGGTGTTGAACACGTGGGAAGTCGAGCGGGACCGCTTGTTTGCCAACAACGAAATTCACGACATTTCAGTGGCCATTGGCGTGGACCCTCATGGCCCGAACGACTCGCCTGACCTGAGCGGTCTTCGCTACGGCAAGGTGTGCATCCTGAGTGATGCGGACGTGGACGGCTCGCACATCCAAGTGCTGTTGCTGACCCTGTTCTTTCGTCACTTTCCTAAGCTCATCGAAGCGGGCCATGTGTTTGTGGCGCGTCCACCGCTGTTTCGAGTGGACGCACCGGCGCGCGGCAAAAAGCCAGCCACCAAGGTGTATGCCTTGGACGAGGGTGAACTCACCGCCATCCTCGACAAGCTGCGCAAAGACGGCGTGGCCGAGGGCAAATGGAGCATCAGCCGCTTCAAAGGTTTGGGCGAGATGAGCGCCGAACAACTGTGGGACACCACCCTCAACCCCGACACCCGCCGCCTCATGCCTGTGCAACTGGGCTTGCTGGACTTTGCCACCACCGAAGGTTTGATCACGCAACTCATGGGCAAAGGCGAGGCTGCGGCTCGCCGTGAGCTGATGGAACTGCATGGCGATTCGATTGAGATTGACGTATGACCGATTTGTTAACCCCCGAACTGCCCACCGCCGATGACGACGGCGACATCGCGCTGGGCCACTACGCCCAACGCGCCTACCTTGAATATGCGCTCAGCGTGGTCAAAGGCCGTGCTTTGCCTGATGTGTGCGACGGCCAAAAGCCTGTGCAACGCCGCATTCTGTATTCGATGTCCCGCATGGGCCTCGGTTTCAGCGGCCCCAACAACAACACAGGTGCCAAGCCCGTCAAGTGTGCCCGTGTGGTGGGTGACGTGCTGGGCCGCTACCACCCGCACGGCGACAGCGCGGCCTACGAAGCCCTCGTGCGCATGGCGCAAGATTTTGCGCAACGCTACCCACTGATCGACGGCCAAGGCAACTTTGGCTCACGCGACGGCGACGGCGCTGCCGCCATGCGCTACACCGAAGCCCGTTTGGCCAAAATCACCACGCTGCTGCTGGATGAGATTGACGAAGGCACGGTCGACTTCCAGCCCAACTACGACGGCTCGACCGAAGAGCCCAAGCAGTTGCCCGCCCGTTTGCCCTTTGCCTTGCTCAACGGCGCCAGCGGCATTGCGGTGGGCATGGCCACTGAAATTCCAAGCCACAACCTGCGCGAAGTGGCCGATGCGTGCGTGGCTCTCATCAAAACCCCCAAGATGAGTGACGCCGAGTTGCTACACATCTTGCCCGCACCCGACTACCCCGGTGGCGGCCAAATCATCAGCAGCGCGTCTGACATTGCCGATGCCTATCGCACAGGCCGCGGCTCGCTCAAAGTGCGCGCCCGCTGGACCATTGAAGAGTTGGCCCGTGGTCAATGGCAACTGGTGGTGAATGAATTGCCACCTGGCGTGAGCAGCCAACGCGTGTTGGAAGAGATTGAAGAGCTCACCAATCCCAAGGTCAAGACCGGTAAAAAAGCGCTGAGTGCTGACCAAACCCAACTCAAGGCAACCATCTTGGCCGTGTTGGACGTGGTGCGCGATGAGTCCAGCAAAGATGCGGCTGTGCGGTTGGTGTTCGAGCCCAAGACCCGCACCATTGAGCAACAAGAACTCATCACCACCTTGCTGGCGCACACCAGCTTAGAGACCTCGTCGTCTATCAACCTCACCATGGTGGGGATTGATGGCCGCCCTGTGCCTAAGTCGCTGCGCGAGATGCTCACCGAGTGGATTGAGTTCCGCTCGGCCACTGTCCTCAGGCGCTCGCAGCACCGCTTGAACAAAGTGCTGGATCGCATCCATATCTTGGAAGGCCGCCAGTTGGTGTTGCTCAACATCGACGAGGTGATTGCCATCATCCGTCAGAGCGACGAGCCCAAGCTGGCGCTGATAGAGCGGTTCAAACTGAGTGAGCGACAGGCCGAAGACATCTTAGAAATTCGCCTGCGTCAGCTGGCGCGTTTGGAAGCCATCAAAATTGAGCAAGAACTCAAAGAGCTGCGCGACGAACAAGCCAAGCTCGAAGACATCGTGGGCAACCCATCGGCGCTGCGCCGCTTGATGGTCAAAGAAATTGAAGCTGACGCCAAAACCTTTGCTGACCCCCGCCGCACGCTGATTCAAGAAGAGAAAAAAGCAGTGGCCGAAGTCAAGGTGGTGGACGAGCCAGTGACCGTGGTGGTCTCTGAGAAAGGCTGGGTGCGTGCACGCACAGGCCACGGCCACGAAGCCAGCGCATTTGCCTTTAAGTCGGGCGACGGCTTGTACGGCACGTTTGAGTGCCGCACCGTGGACACCTTCATCGCGTTTGGCTCGAACGGCCGCATCTACTCGGTGCCCGTGTCGGCTTTGCCTGGTGCGCGAGGCGACGGCCAACCCGTGACAACCTTGATCGATTTGGAATCAGGCACTCAGTTGCTGCACTACGTGGCTGGCCCTGCAGGCGCGACTTACTTGCTCAGCAGCTCGGGCGGCTATGGCTTCATGGCCAACATCGAGCACATGATGTCGCGCAACAAAGGCGGCAAAGCTTTCATCACCGTGGGCGAGGGCGAAACCGTGTGCCGTCCATCACCTGCCAGCGGCGGCTCGGGCGCGCAGCCTGTGGCACCTGCCACGCATGTGGCTTGCGCCTCAACGGGTGGCCGCTTCTTGACCTTTGAGTTGTCTGAACTCAAGGCCATGGAAAAGGGCGGTCGCGGTTTGATGCTGATTGACCTTGAAGCCAAAGACACCTTGGCCGGTGCGGCTGCGTACACACGCAGCGTGCGCATTGAAGGCATAGGCCGTGGCGGCAAAGTGCGCGAGGAAACGCTGGAAATTCGCAGCTTGAACAACGCCAAAGCGGCTCGCGCCAAAAAGGGCAAAGTGGCTGATTTGGGCTTTAAGCCGAATGCGGTGGTGCGGGTGGAGTAACTTGTTTTTATTCGCTCCCACATTCCTCAGGCACAGACACCGCTCAGGAGCATTCAGTCG
>JAIXRH010000118.1 GCA_027485285.1 Comamonadaceae bacterium
CAATATGTTGAATGAGGCGTCGATTGACAAATACGCCTTCTTGCGCGATGCCTATTTGCAGCGCAGGCGTTCTCAAATCTTTGATGGAAATCCGCCGGACGAAGAGTTGCCCGATCAAAGTCTCGCGCCCTCTCAGTCATCCAAGTAAGCGCTCGAGGCGTTTGAATTGATCTAAGTTTAGGAACAGGGTTTTATGGGTTGTATTCGTTTTTCAACACTGGCGGTCAGTCGACGTGCTTGGCTGAGCCAGCTTGTTTCCCTTGGGCTTGCTCTGGGCTTGACTCTGGCGGGGCAGTTTGCGCATGCCGCGCCCGAAGAGCCAGATGTTTTCATCAAGCGCCTGACGGCTGAGTTGATGGACATTGTGAAAGCTGACAAATCTATTTTGTCTGGCGATGTGACCAAGATTTCAGTGTTGGTGGATCAGCGCGTGATGCCCCATGTGAACTTTCAGCGCATGACCTCTTCGGCTGTCGGCCCAGGCTGGCGTCAAGCCACGCCAGAGCAGCAAAAGCGCTTGCAAGAGGAATTCAAAATTCTGCTGATTCGCACCTATTCAGGCGCGGTGAGCCAATTGAACGATCAAACCATTGCAGTCAAACCTGTGCGAGCTGCGGCTGACGACAAAGAGGTGGTGGTGCGCACAGAGGTTCGTGGCAAAGGGGAGCCCATCCAGCTGGACTATCGCGTTGAAAAATCAAGTGACGCGCCATCGGGTTGGCGTATCTATAACCTCAATGTGATGGGTATTTGGTTGGTTGAAAACTACCGAAGCCAGTTTGCCCAAGAAATCAATGCCAAAGGCATTGATGGCTTGATCGCCAGTTTGGCGGAGCGAAACAAAGCCAATGCACGCGCATCCAAATAAGCCATGAGCCACTTGACCGCATCTATCGCTTTGCCCGCTGTTTTGCTGCAAGCCCAAGCCAAGTCGGTGGCCAACGCCTTGGTCAGGTCGTTGACCGCGCAGCTGGCCAAAGACGGCGAGGCGGTGCTGGATGCTTCTGCTTTGACCCAGTTTGACTCATCTGCTTTGGCTGTCATCTTGGCTTGCCGTCGCGCAGTGCTGGCCAAAGGTGCGCAGTTGCGCATCACGGGCTTGCCCGAGCGTGCCCAAACCTTGGCCAAGGTCTATGGCCTGAGCGAATTGCTCCACTGAAACAGTTTTTAGGCGTGTTTCGGCGTCGTTGAGGTGTCGTTTCGTCGCTTTCAAGGCTCAGGGCATTGGTAAAGCCTTAAAATCATTGGCTACTCATGCCCGCTATTTCTTTCCAATCCGTCTCCAAAACCTTTCAAACCGCCCGAGGCCCGTTTCAGGCGCTGGATGGCGTGCGCTTTGATGTCCAAAAAGGCGAGTTCTTTGGGCTCTTAGGCCCCAATGGCGCGGGCAAAACCACCCTCATCAGCATCTTGGCCGGTTTGGCCAAAGCCAGCTCTGGCTCGGTGTTGGTGCACGGCGTCGATGTGGCCACACAATCTGCCAAAGCCCGCCGCATGTTGGGCGTGGTGCCACAAGAGTTGGTGTTTGACCCGTTCTTCAATGTGCGCGAAGCCTTGAAATTTCAGTCGGGCTACTTTGGTGTCACGCACAACGACGACTGGATTGACGAGCTCTTGCACAGCCTTGGCCTTGCCGACAAAGCCAACCACAACATGCGCCAGCTCTCTGGCGGCATGAAGCGCCGCATGTTGGTGGCGCAGGCTTTGGTGCACAAGCCGCCCGTCATCGTGCTCGACGAGCCCACGGCGGGCGTCGACGTGGAGCTGCGCCAAACCTTGTGGCAATTCATCGCCAAGCTCAACCGCGAGGGCAGCACCGTGTTGCTGACCACGCATTACCTCGAAGAAGCTGAAGCCTTGTGCAACCGCCTTGCCATGTTGAAAAACGGCAAAGTGGTGGCGCTTGACAGCACCACTGAGTTGCTCAAAGCAGCGTCTAGCAATGTGCTGCGCTTCAAGCTCGATGCTGAGTTGCCACCCTCCCTTGCCGCCAAGGCGCGGGTGACGGGCCGCATCGTGCAGTTCCCTGCGAATGACGCATTGGAAATTGAACGCTACCTCGCCGCTGTTCGCGAAGCAGGCTTGCATGCGCAAGATGTGGAAATTCGCAAAGCCGATTTGGAGGATGTGTTCCTCGACGTGATGCACCAACATTCAGAAAGCCAAGCATGATGACTGGCTGGACCATGCTGTTTTACAAAGAGGTGCTGCGGTTTTGGAAGGTGGGTTTCCAAACGGTGGCTGCCCCCGTGCTCACGGCGGTGATGTATTTGATGATCTTCGGCCATGTGCTCGAAGCCCATGTGCAGGTGTACGACGGCGTGAGTTACACCGCGTTTTTGATTCCGGGCCTCGTGATGATGAGCGTGTTGCAAAACGCATTTGCCAACAGCTCGTCGTCCATGGTGCAAAGCAAGATCATGGGCAACTTGGTGTTCTTGCTGCTGACGCCGCTGTCGCACTGGAGCTGGTTTTTTGCCTATGTGCTGTCGGCCGTGGTGCGCGGTTTGTTGGTGGGTGCAGGCGTGTTGCTGGCGGGCGTGTTGTTTGTGTGGCAATCGTCGGTGCTCAATTTTTCGCTCCTGCCTTCGCAGCCAGTGTGGGTCATCACCTTTGCGGTCTTGGGAGCGCTCATGCTTGGCTCGATGGGTTTGATTGCAGGCTTGTGGGCCGATAAGTTTGACCAAATGGCCGCTTTTCAAAACTTCATCATCATGCCAATGACTTTTTTGAGCGGCGTGTTTTATTCCATCCATTCACTGCCCAGCTTTTGGCAAAGTGTGAGCCACCTCAACCCGTTTTTCTACATGATCGACGGTTTTCGGTTTGGCTTTTTTGGCCAGAGCGATGTGTCGCCTTGGTTGAGCTTGGGTGTGGTGGGTGTGTGCGCGACGCTGGTGTCGGCCCTTGCGCTGAACTTGCTGCGCACCGGTTACAAGATTAGAGGATGACCATGACTGCCGAACAACTCCAAGCCATCATCGCCGCAGGCCTGTCCTGCGAGCACTTGCACGTCGAGGGCGATGGCCGTCATTGGTATGCCACGCTGGTGTCGGCCGAGTTTGAGGGCAAGCGCCTCATTCAGCGCCACCAACAGGTGTACGCCACCTTGGGTGAAAAAATCAAAACAGACGAAGTACACGCTTTGTCGATGAAAACTTACACGCCTGCTGAATGGCAAGCCGCTCCTCAAGCTTAAGAAAACTATGGATAAATTACTCGTTCGCGGCGGCCGCACCCTCAATGGCGAGGTGTTGATTTCGGGTGCCAAAAACGCAGCACTGCCTGAACTGTGCGCCGCTTTGCTGACCGACCAGCCTGTGACGCTGCACAACGTGCCGCAGTTGCAAGACGTGGCCACCATGCTCAAGCTCATCCGCAACATGGGTGTGACGGCCGAGCGTGCAGACGACGGCACAGTCAATTTGGATGCCGGTGCTTTGAACAACCCCGAAGCGCCCTATGAGCTGGTCAAAACCATGCGCGCGTCGGTGTTGGCGCTTGGCCCTTTGTTGGCCCGCTTTGGCCACGCCAAGGTGTCGCTGCCCGGCGGTTGTGCCATTGGCTCACGGCCTGTGGACCAGCACATCAAAGGCTTGCAAGCCATGGGTGCCCAGATTGACGTCGAGCACGGTTACATGGTTGCCAAGTTGGGCGGTGGTCGCACACGCCTCAAGGGTGCTCGCATTGCCACCGACATGGTCACCGTCACGGGCACAGAAAACTTCCTCATGGCTGCGGCTTTGGCCGACGGCGAAACCGTGCTTGAAAACGCCGCGCAAGAGCCAGAGATTCCAGACTTGGCCGAAATGCTGATTGCCATGGGCGCGAAGATTGAAGGTCATGGCACCAGCCGCATTCGCATTCAAGGTGTTGCGCGTTTGCACGGTTGCACCCACAAGGTGGTGGCCGATCGCATCGAGGCGGGCACCTTTTTGTGCGCGGTGGCTGCCACGGGGGGCGATGTGTTTTTGCGCCACGCCCGTGCCGACCATTTGGATGCCGTCATCGAGAAACTGCGCGATGCAGGCGCTGTGGTCACAGCCAACGGCGATGGCATTCGCATCCAAGGCACTGCGCCTGCTTGTGAGCACCTCAAGGCGCAAAACTTTCGCACCACCGAATACCCAGGCTTTCCCACCGACATGCAAGCGCAGTTCATGGTGTTGAACGCGATTGCCAAGGGCGCCTCCAAGGTGACGGAAACGATTTTTGAAAACCGCTTCATGCACGTCAACGAGTTGGTGCGCTTGGGTGCGCACATCCAAATCGACGGCAAGATTGCGGTGCTTGAAGGTGTGCCCAAGCTGTCTGGCGCCACCGTCATGGCCACTGACTTGCGCGCTTCAGCCTCGTTGGTGATTGCTGGCTTGGTGGCCGACGGCGAAACCTTGGTGGACCGCATCTACCACTTGGACCGTGGCTACGACAAGATGGAAGCCAAGCTGCGCGCCATTGGCGCTGACATCGAAAGGGTCAAATCATGATCACCCTCGCGCTTTCCAAAGGCCGCATCTTTGATGAAACCATGCCACTGCTCAAAGCCGCAGGCATTGAGGTGCTGGAAGATCCAGAAAAATCCCGCAAGCTCATCTTGCCCACCAACCATTCGAATGTGCGCGTGGTGCTGGTGCGTGCATCGGACGTGCCCACGTATGTGCAATACGGCGGCGCTGACTTGGGCGTGACGGGCTTGGATACCTTGATCGAACATGGTGGTGGCGTATCCGGTGGCGTGGCCGCGACGGGTTTGTATCAACCGCTCGATTTGCAAATTGCCAAATGCCGTATGAGCGTGGCCGTGCGCGCGGACTTTGATTACCAAACCAAAGTCAAACAAGGGGCACGTCTGAAAGTCGCCACCAAATACACCACCATCGCGCGTGACTTCTTCGCCACCAAAGGCGTGCACGTGGATTTGGTCAAGCTCTATGGCTCCATGGAATTGGCCCCGCTCACCGGTTTGGCCGATGCCATCGTCGATTTGGTGTCCACCGGCAACACGCTCAAAGCCAACCACTTGGTAGAAGTCGAACGCATCATGGACATCAGCTCGCGCTTGGTGGTCAATCAGGCTGCGCTCAAAATGAAGCAGGCTGACATTCGTCGCATCATTGATGCGTTTTCTGCCGCGCTTGCCAAATAAACCTTTCATCACACACCTCACAAGATGGCCAAACCGCTTCGTCTCTCGACCACCAGCCCCACCTTTGAAGCCGATTTCAAAGCGCGTCTGCATTGGTCAGCCGACACCGACGCGGCCATCGAGCAGCGCGTGGCCGACATCTTGGCCGACGTGCAAAAGCGCGGCGACGCCGCAGTGCTGGAATACACCGAGCGCTTTGACGGCCTGAAGGCCGACAGCATGGCCGCGTTGGAGCTGACGCAAACCGAACTCAAAGCCGCGTTTGACGGTTTGCCCGCCGAGCAACGCGAGGCCTTGCAAGCCGCTGCCGCACGCGTGCGCAGCTACCACGAGGCGCAAAAGAAAGCCAGCGGCGAAAGCTGGACCTACCGCGATGCCGATGGCACGCTGCTGGGCCAAAAAGTCACGCCGCTTGATCGCGTGGGCATCTACGTGCCGGGTGGCAAAGCCGCCTATCCCTCCAGCGTGTTGATGAACGCCATACCTGCGCATGTCGCGGGTGTGCAAGACATCATCATGGTGGTGCCTACGCCAGCGCGTGACAGAAGCTCGGCCCACGCCTCGCGTGGCGAAAAAAACCCATTGGTGCTCGCCGCTGCCTATGTGGCTGGCGTGAGCCGCGTCTTCACCATCGGCGGCGCCCAGGCCGTGGCTGCCTTGGCCTACGGCACAGCCACGGTGCCAGCGGTGGACAAAATCACCGGCCCCGGCAACGCCTATGTGGCCGCTGCCAAGCGCCGCGTGTTTGGCACGGTGGGCATCGACATGATTGCAGGCCCCAGCGAAATTTTGGTGTTGGCCGATGGCTCCACGCCCGCCGATTGGGTGGCGATGGATTTGTTCAGCCAAGCCGAGCACGATGAGTTGGCGCAAAGCGTGTTGCTCTGCCCCGATGCCGCTTACATCGACCGCGTACAAGCTGAGATCGAACGCTTGCTGCCGCAAATGCCGCGCAAAGACATCATCGAAAAATCCCTCAACGGCCGTGGTGTGCTCATCCACACCCGCAGCATGGAAGAGGCGTGCGCCATCAGCAACCGCATTGCGCCCGAACACTTAGAGGTGTCCAGCAATGAGCCCCAAAAGTGGGAGCCGCTGCTCAAGCATGCAGGCGCGATCTTTTTGGGCGCGTTCACCAGCGAAAGCTTGGGTGACTACTGCGCGGGCCCCAACCATGTGTTGCCCACCAGCGGCACGGCGCGTTTCAGCTCGCCCTTGGGCGTGTACGACTTCCAAAAGCGCAGCAGCTTGATCGAGGTGAGCGAGCAGGGTGCGCAAACCTTGGGCAAGATCGCCGCCGTGTTGGCCTACGGCGAAGGCTTGCAAGCGCACGCCATGGCGGCTGAGTTCCGTTTGAAGAAAGACTGACATGACGCATCCAACGACCAAGGCCCTGCGTTTCATTCGCCCCGATGTGCAAGCCATGCACGCCTATGCCGTGCAGCACTCGGTGGGCATGGTCAAGCTTGACGCGATGGAAAACCCTTTCACCCTCTCACCAGAGTTGCAGGCCCAGCTGGGCGCACGTTTGGGCGCGGTGGCTGTCAACCGTTACCCTGGCGCACGCATCGATGACTTGAAGCATGCGTTGGCGAAATACGTCGACTTGCCCGCAGGCTTAGGCCTGATGTTGGGCAACGGCTCGGACGAACTCATCTCTTTGTTGTCACAAGCTTGCGCTGTCCCTGGCTCTCAAGAGCGCGCCAAAGTCGTCGCCCCAGAGCCTGGCTTTGTGATGTACGGCATGAGCGCGCAGCTGCAAGGTTTGCAATACATCCCTGTGCCGCTCCAGGCCGACTTTGAGTTGGACGAAGCCGCCATGTCTGCCGCCATCGCGCAGCATGAGCCCGCCATTGTCTACATCGCCTACCCCAACAACCCCACCGCCAATTTGTGGGACGTCGACACCATTCGCCGCCTCATCACGCAGGTCAGCGCCTATGGTGGTTGGGTGGTGATGGACGAGGCGTACCAGCCCTTCTCCAGCAAAAGCTGGCTAGACGAAATTCGCCAACACCCAGCGGCCAACGCCCACGTGCTGCTGATGCGCACCTTGTCTAAATTTGGTTTGGCTGGCATTCGCTTGGGCTACATGATTGCCCCCACGGCGCTCATCAACGAGATTGACAAACTGCGCCCACCCTACAACGTGAGCGTGCTGAACGCCGAATGCGCTTTGTTTGCCCTAGAGCATGCCGAGGTGT
This sequence comes from Comamonadaceae bacterium, assembly GCA_027485285.1. Lineage (GTDB taxonomy): Bacteria > Pseudomonadota > Gammaproteobacteria > Burkholderiales > Burkholderiaceae_C > Limnohabitans. The sequence continues at coordinate 7,351 of JAIXRH010000118.1, forward strand.
TTGCGCAGCAAGCTGCTGTGATTCGCACCGAGCGTGAAGCCTTGTTCAAAGCCTTGCAGCACATGGCAGGCGTCACGCCTTACGCCAGCGAGGCCAACATGATGGTGCTGCGTTTCCACGGCAACACCGACACAGACAGTGAGGCCGCCAATCGCGCTTTTGAAGTCTTGAAGGCCCACAAAGTGCTGGTGAAGAACGTTTCTAAAATCCACCCATTGCTTGCCAATTGCTTGCGCTTGACCATCGGCACGCCCGAGGAAAACACACTACTCTTGGCTGCCCTGCAAGCCGCTCTCTCTTCATCGAAAGCCTAGACATGACATCCCAAGCATCAGCGCGCACGGCCGAAGTCAGCCGCAACACGGCCGAGACCCAAATCACCGTCAAGATCAACCTCGACGGCACGGGCCAATCCAAGCTGTCTACTGGCATCGGTTTCTTTGACCACATGCTGGACCAAATCGCGCGTCATGGTTTGATTGACCTCGACATCCAAGCCAAGGGCGACCTGCACATCGATGGCCACCACACCGTGGAAGACGTGGGCATCACCTTGGGTCAAGCCTTTGCCAAAGCCGTGGGCGACAAAAAAGGCATTCGCCGCTATGGCCACGCCTATGTGCCGCTGGACGAAGCACTCAGTCGCGTGGTGGTGGACTTTTCGGGACGTCCTGGTCTCATCATGCATGTGCCATTCAAGAGCGGCATGATTGGCGAGTTCGACAGCCAGTTGGCATATGAGTTTTTCCAAGGCTTTGTGAACCACGCCTTCGTGACCCTGCACATCGACAACCTGCGCGGTGAAAACGCCCACCACCAAGCGGAGACCGTGTTCAAAGCCTTCGCCCGCGCCTTGCGTGCGGCACTTGAACGAGATCCTCGCTCAGTCGGCATCATCCCGTCTACCAAGGGTAGCCTGTGATCCCTCGCGCGCATGCATAACAAAGTCGCCGTGGTGGATTACGGCATGGGCAACCTGCGCTCGGTGGCGCAGGCGGTCATGCATGCCGCCTCAGTTGTGGATCACGCCGAGGTGATCGTCACCTCTGACCCCCAAGTGGTGCGCGACGCGCACCGCGTGGTCTTGCCCGGCCAAGGCGCCATGCCTGACTGCATGCGCGAGTTGCGCGAGTCGGGTTTGTTAGAGGCGGTGTTGGACGCCGCCGATAAAAAGCCTTTGTTTGGTGTGTGCGTGGGCATGCAAATGATGCTCGACCACAGCGCCGAGGGCGACACGCCCGGCCTGGGGCTGATCGCCGGCGAGGTGGTGAAGTTTGATTTGGCTGGCCGCACCCAAGCCGATGGCAGCCGCTTCAAGGTGCCGCAAATGGGCTGGAACCAAGTGATGCAAGCCCAGCCGCACGCCTTGTGGCAAGGCATTCAAGACGCCAGTTTCTTTTACTTTGTGCACAGCTTTTACGCGAAACCTCAAAATTCAGCACACAGCGCAGCACAAACCGACTATGGCAGCCTTTTTACCTGTGCCGTGGCCCGTGATAACCTTTTTGCGACACAATTTCACCCAGAAAAAAGCGCGGCACATGGCTTGGCCCTGTTTCGTAATTTTCTGCACTGGAACCCTTGAACTCTTAACGCCATCATGTATTTAATCCCTGCCATTGACCTCAAAGACGGACACTGTGTGCGCCTCAAACAAGGTGACATGGAGCAATCCACCACCTTCGGTGAAGACCCCGCGCAAATGGCGCTCGACTGGGTGGCCAAAGGCGCACGTCGCCTGCACTTGGTGGACTTGAACGGTGCTTTCGCTGGCACCCCACAAAACAAAGCGGCCATCAAAGCCATTTTGAAAGCCGTGGGTCACGACATTCCAGTGCAGTTGGGGGGTGGTATTCGCGACCTGGATACGATTGAAAAATACATCGACGCGGGCCTGAGCTACGTCATCATCGGCACAGCCGCCGTGAAGAACCCTGGCTTCTTGCGCGACGCCTGCAGCGCCTTTGGCGGCCACATCATCGTGGGTCTGGATGCCAAAGACGGCAAAGTCGCCACCGACGGTTGGAGCAAGCTCACCGGCCACGACGTGGCTGACCTCGGCAAGAAGTTTGAAGACTACGGCGTCGAGTCCATCATCTACACCGACATTGGGCGCGACGGCATGCTGAGCGGCATCAACATCGACGCCACCGTCAAATTGGCACAAGCCGTGTCGATCCCCATCATCGCTTCGGGCGGCTTGTCCAACATGGCCGACATCGAACAGCTGTGCGCTGTTGAGAGCGAGGGCGTGGAAGGCGTGATTTGCGGTCGCGCCATTTACAGCGGCGATTTGGACTTTGAAAAAGCCCAGGCCCGCGCTGACGAACTCAATGGCTGATGAAACGCACCAAGGTCAAGCCTGCCAGCGCTTGACCTTGCCTTGCGGTGACACCGTGCTGGTGGCCCTGCAAGGCGCGCATGTGTTGTCGTGGGTCAGCCAAGGCCGCGAGCGTTTGTTCTTAAGCCCCAATAACCTGTGGGATGGCAAATCCGCCATCCGTGGTGGCGTGCCAGTGTGCTTCCCCCAGTTCAACCAACGCGGCACCTTGCCCAAGCATGGCTTTGCCCGCAACATGGTTTGGCAAGTTGACGATGCTGCGCAGGGGGCTGAGGCAGTGGTTAGCGGTGAGGCCGCCCACATAGCCTTCACCCTCAGCACCAACCCCGACACACTCGCCATTTGGCAACAAGCCTTTGTGGCTGTGCTGCGCGTCGCGTTGACGCCGGGCCAGCTCACCCTCACGCTCACCGTCAACAACACCGAAGCGCAAAATGAACTGCACTTTACTGGCGCACTGCACACTTACCTTGCGGTGGACGACATCGACCTGACCGAGCTGCGTGGCCTAGGCGGCCGCCCCGAGTGGGACGCCGTGGCCGATGTGCATGGCCTCGCCGACGAGGCGCTGTACTTTGATGGCGAGTTTGACCGTGTGTACTCATGGGGTGAAAGCGCCGCTGCAAACCCACTGCACTTGCAAGACGGCACAAGCACCCTGCAAATTGAACAAAGCCCCTCATGGGCCAACTCAGTGGTGTGGAACCCGGGCGAGGGCAAATGCGCCGCACTGGCCGACATGCCCGCCCACGGCTTTGCGCGCATGCTGTGCGTGGAAGCCGCGCAGGTGTTTGACCCCGTCTCGATCCCCGCTGGTGGCCAATGGGTGGGCTGGCAGCGTTTGACTGTTTCTTGAAGAACTCTTTGGACCTCTATGCTGGCTAAGCGCATCATTCCCTGCCTCGACGTGACTGGCGGGCGCGTCGTCAAAGGCGTCAACTTTGTTGAGCTGCGCGATGCAGGCGACCCTGTGGAAATCGCGGCACGCTACAACGACCAAGGTGCAGACGAGCTCACCTTCTTGGACATCACAGCCACCAGCGACGCGCGCGATGTGATTCTTCACATCATCGAAGCCGTGGCCAGCCAAGTGTTCATCCCCCTCACCGTGGGCGGTGGTGTGCGCACCGTCGACGACGTGCGCCGCATGCTCAACGCGGGCGCTGACAAAGTGAGCTTTAACTCTGCGGCCATTGCCAACCCACAAGTCATTCGCGATGCCTCGGCCAAATACGGCGCGCAGTGCATCGTCGTGGCCATCGACGCCAAACGCCGCACCGCTGAAGACGAACAACGTGCAGGTGCAAACGGCTTGCCTGTTGGCCCCGGCTGGGATGTGTTCAGCCACGGTGGCCGCAAAAACGTGGGCCTAGACGCCGTGGCATGGGCCAAGCAAATGGCCGACTACGGCGCTGGCGAAATCTTGCTCACCAGCATGGACCGCGACGGCACCAAGAGCGGCTTTGACTTGGCATTGACCCGCGCCGTGTCCGACATCGTGCCCGTGCCCGTCATTGCCTCGGGTGGCGTGGGCAACCTCGACCACTTGGCAGACGG
>JAIXRH010000020.1 GCA_027485285.1 Comamonadaceae bacterium
CAAACCGGCTCGGTTTTGGTGGTCCATCCCTCGGTGAAGGCCACGAACTTGCGAGAATTTGTAGAGCTGGCCAAAGCCAGCCCAGGCGAATTGAACTTTGGCACTGCAGGCATGGGTAGCCCACAACATCTGCATGCTGAGTTTTTCAACCAGCTTGCCGGCACCAAGACCAACCACATTCCCTACAAGGGTCAATCGCAGGCCATGAATGATTTGTTGGGTGGTCAACTCGCCTACATGTTCAGTCCAGTGCAAAACGCCTTGCCGCATATCCAACAAGGACGCATTCGTGCCTTGACCATGGCAGCGTCCCAGCGCAATCCAAATCTGCCCAATGTGCCCTCTTTGGCAGAGGGCGGTTTCAAGGGGGTGGATTTGGCCAATTGGTTCGCGGTCTATGCCCCCGCAGGCACACCTCCTGCGATTGTGAAAAAACTCAACGCGGCATTTGTTCAAGTGGGCAACAGCCCAGAGATGAGAGCCAAATTCGAAAAGTTGGGCTTTGAGCCCTTTTTCACCAGTTCAGAAGATGGGACCGACTTCATGCGGTCTGAGTTGGTCCGTTGGGCGCGCGTTGCCGCTTACGCTGGCATCAAAGCTGAGTAACGAGAGCACCATGACCACACAACTGCTAGAAGACTTGGCACTGGCCAATAAAATTTTGGTCAACGAAGGCGTGCTGGATGGCTTTGGCCACATCAGTGTGCGCAACCCGAACAACCCGGATCGATTTTTCATTGCTCGCAGCATGGCACCTGCGCTGGTGGAAGTGCAAGACATTGTCGAAGTCGACTTAGAGGGCCATGTGCACGATGCCCAAGGCCGTCGCACCTATGTGGAGCGTTTCATTCACAGTGCGATTTACAAAGCACGCCCTGATGTGATGTCCGTGATTCACAGCCACTCCCCAGCGGTGATTCCGTTTGGTGTGACGGGTGCGCGTTTGCGTCCCATTTGCCACATGAGTGGCTTCCTGGGTGCTGTGACGCCTGTGTATGAAATTCGTCACAGCGCTGGCGAAAACACGGATTTGTTGATCAGCAGCCAAGCCTTGGGCGAGTCATTGGCTCAAGTGTTGGGGCAGTCCAGCGTCGCTCTGATGCGAGGGCACGGCAGCGTGACTGTCGGCAACGAGATCAAACAAGCGGTGTTTCGTGCCATTTATACCGAAAGCAACGCACGCTTGCAGAGCGAAGCTGCACGATTTGGAGAGATTACTTTCCTCACGGAAGCAGAAGCCAAAGCCACGTCAGACATGAACGATGTGCATCTCAACAGGCCTTGGGAAATGTGGAAACGCAATGCTTTGAAATAAGCGCCATTGCTTTTTGAACGCTTGACTTTCAATCGCTTCGCTGGAGGATTGACAAGCAAAAATGCAATCGTCATAATTCAGTCCTGATTCAAACTGGAAACGTTGTTTTACTAAAGAAACAAAAGATGGACTGAAGGCATATGCGATTACTAGGCATTGATGAGGTAACTTTTGGCGCCAGCGACTTAGACAAATGTCGTCAATTTTTTCTTGACTGGGGTTTGTCTTTGCATGCGGAGACGGCCCAAGAGTTGGTCTTTACCTCGCTCAATGGTTGCCGTGTGGTGGTTGCCCAATCTGACAAGCCTGGACTCCCTGCGGGTGTTGAGCCTGATCCCACGTTGCGTGAAGTGGTGTGGGGTGTGGCCAACGCGGTTGAGCTTGATGTCCTGCGCGAACGCCTGAGCCAGCAAGCTGGGTTTGTGGATCAAGGTCACCGTGTGGGGTGCACCGACCCGAATGGTTTGGCATTCCGTGTGCAAGTGACACAAAAAGTGCCCATCACGGTTGAATGCGCGCAAACCAACACATGGAACGAGCGCACACGTGTTGACCAAGCCAGTCCCGCTTATGACCGCGCTACCCCAATAGAAGTGGGACATATTGTATTTTTTGTCACCGATTTGGCTGCCACATCAAGCTTTTATCAAGAGAAGTTGGGTTTTGTCGTGTCAGATCGCTACCCTGGCCGCGGTCACTTTTTGCGATGCGCGCCCGAGGGCGGTCACCATGATTTGTTCCTTCTTCAATTGCCGCAAGCGCGCGCAGGCTTGAACCATGTAGCCTTCACGGTGCGTGATGTGCATGAGGTGTTCGGCGGTGGTTTGCATATGTCACGATGCGGTTGGGATACCGAATTGGGCCCAGGACGTCACCCGATTTCATCGGCCATTTTTTGGTACTTTGTCAGCCCAGCAGGCGCCTTGGTTGAGTACTACACCGATGAAGACGAGTTGACAGATGCATGGCAGCCACGCGACTTCACCCCCGGGCCCACCATGTTTGCGGAGTGGGCCATCAAAGGAGGGATCGATGGCAACACGCGTCGGCAAATCAATGCAGAGGCGCCAAGTGGACGCTTCATGACAGATAAACCTCGTTGATTTTTAACTTCTTACTTTGTTTGGAGAGATGTGATGCGATCACTGCCCCCGTTATATTTAGAAACCCATCAACATCGTTCTGCGCCGCCGACTGCCTATGAAAACTTGCTGGGTGACTCACTTGAGCGCGCATTTGGCCAAGGCATTTACGAGATCGATGCCTTGGTGGTGTATCTGAACACAGCTGGTCCTTCAGGTCCCGATGCACAGCCATGGACCCAAGCTTCGTTTGAGCAAGAAATGGCCCGCTTGGGCGCGTAAACCAGGATCTACACATGAATACCTCTGTCATGCATTTCCAAGCAGACCCCATCGAACAAGTTTTGGCTGAAGGACTTAAAGATCTGTGGTACCCCGTCTGCCCCAGCACGTTTGTCAAAGAAAGCCCTGTGTCCATGCGTCGCCTGGGCTACAAGATCGTCTTGTGGCGCGACCAAGCGGGCAAGGTGCACGCGCTTGAAGACCACTGTCCGCACCGAGGTGCACCGTTGTCACTCGGGGTGATTTTGGGTGATCGCATTGCCTGCCCTTACCACGGCGTAGAGGTTCGTTGCGACGGAACCGTGACACGCGTGCCTGGCAGCCCGGGTTGTAAATTGGAAGGCTCTCGACAAACCCGTACCTTTCATACGGCCGAGTCCAATGGCGCGATCTTTTTGTTCAATGCCATCGATCCACAGCTGGAAACGCCACCCCCCCTGCGTTTGCCAGAGCAGCTCAGTTCGCCAGAGTGGTCGTCTTTTGTTTGTTATGCCGAGTGGGCATGCGACTACCGCTATCCGATGGAAAACGTGATCGATCCCATGCACGGTGCTTACTTACATAAGCAGTCCCACACCATGGCTGACGGCGAGTTGACCGCTGATTTCCAAATTCGGCCCACGGAAGAGGGCTTCTTCTTTGAAAAGAAGGGGCAGCGCAATGTGAACTTCGACTGGACCGAGTGGATGGCGAACGATGCACACTGGATGCGTTTAGAAATTCCGTACCCAAAGACGGGCGGACCTGGCGGGAGTTTCACCATCATTGGCAGCTATGTGCCAATCACGCGTGATGCGTCGGGTATTTTCTTTTGGCGATGTCGCAAGGTGTCGGGATGGCAGCGCAATGTGTGGCGGTTTTTGTATAAAAACCGCCTGGAGGCACGTCACTGGCAGGTGCTGGAGCAAGACCGTGTGGCGATGGAGCACATGGAGCCAGATGCCAACCAGCGCGAGCATTTGTACCAACACGACATGGGCATCGTGCGACTTCGCCGCACCTTGAAAAATTTGGCCCAGCAACAACTGGACAAAACCACCGTTTCATAAGATAGATGACGAGAAGAATGACTGTATGGCTGACACGCTGAATGCCTTTGTCCACACCTTGAAATTTGAAGCTGAAGGCATCCTCAGCATTGATTTGCGGCCCACCGCCGGTGGCGATTTCCCCCCTTTTGAAGCGGGTGCACACATTGACCTGCATTTGCCTGGCGGCATAGTGCGCAGTTATTCTTTGCTGAATGATTGTCAAGAGCGCCACCGCTATGTGGTGGCGGTGCTCAAGGACAAAGCCAGTCGTGGTGGTTCGCGCGCAGTGCATGAGCAATTGCGTATCGCCATGCCCTTGACGCTGTCTGCGCCACGCAATCATTTTGCACTGGTAGAAGACGCGGCACACACGGTGTTGGTGGCCGGAGGCATTGGCGTGACACCGTTGTTGAGCATGGCGCAACGCTTGAAGAAACTCGGTCGTTCATTTGAGGTGGTGTACTGTGCACGTTCACGCCGCAGCGCTGCTTTTGTGAGTGAGATGGCCGCCTTGACGCCGCACGTGCATTGGCATTTCGATGACGAAAAGGGGGCGTCTCCTGATGTGCAAGCGCTGTTGGCTGCACGTCCTGGCGCAGGTGCGGACGTCACCCACTACTACGCGTGCGGTCCTGCGGTCATGTTGGATGCCTTTGAGCGCAGCTGTGCAGCGCTGGGATACACACATGCCCACATCGAGCGCTTCAGTGCCGTTGAAGTCGCCGCTGCCAGCGATGCGTTGCAGACTTATGCGGTGACACTCAAACGTTCGGACCAAACGCTCACGGTTTTACCGGGTCAATCGCTATTGGCGACGCTGCAAGCCGCAGGGATTGACTGCAGCACGAGTTGTGAAGAGGGTATTTGTGGTTCGTGCGAAACGCGTGTGCTTGAAGGGCTGCCAGACCACCGTGATTCTGTGCTCAGCCCAGCGGAGCAGGCGAGTCACAAAGTGATGATGGTGTGTGTGTCAGGTTGCAAAAGTGATCACTTGGTGCTTGATCTTTGAAGCTCAAACGCCTGCAAAAGAACCACCGTCGAGCAACACGTTCTGCCCATTGATATAGCCTGCATGCAGGCTGCACAAAAAGGCACACGTGGCGCCTAACTCACTGGGTTGGCCCAAGCGGTGCGCAGGGTGTTTGGCCAGCCTGGCTGTGCGAACCTCATCCACTGTACGGCCCTCGCGTTGGGCTTGTGCTGCAAAGTTGCTGGCGAGCCGTGCGGTGTCGAAAGTGCC
>JAIXRH010000028.1 GCA_027485285.1 Comamonadaceae bacterium
CGCTCGGTCAGTTGAATGGTCAAGGTGGCTTTGCGCACCTCGGCCGCGCCGCTGCCCGCAAACGGATCGGTGCCTGCGCTGCCACCACCGATGGTGGTGTAGACGCTTTGGATGTCTTTGACCGCGCTCAGCAGAGTTCGGGCGTGCTCGGCACTGGCCTGAGTTTGCTGCAGCGTCGAGCCGGGCGGCAACTCCACATAGACCTGGGTCTGCGAGTTGTCGTCGGGTGGAATAAAGCCCTGTGGCAACAGTGGCACCAACATGATGGAGCCGATGAAAAACAGCGTGGCCATCACCATGGTCGCCACGCGGTGCTTCATGCACCAAGCCACCCACACCAGGTAGTGGGTCATCCATTTGGGCTCTTTCTCGGGGGTGACGATGGGCTTGAGCAGGTAGGCAGCCATCATGGGCGTGAGTATCCGCGCCACCACCAGCGAGGCGAAGACCGCCAGCGAAGCCGTCCAGCCAAATTGCTTGAAAAACTTACCAGGAATGCCCGACATGAACGCAGTGGGCAAAAACACCGCGATCAACGTGAAGGTGGTGGCGATGACGGCTAGGCCGATTTCGTCAGCTGCTTCCATGGCCGCTTGGTAGGGCGTTTTGCCCATGCGCAGGTGGCGCACGATGTTTTCCACCTCCACAATCGCATCGTCCACCAGCACGCCGATGACCAAAGACAAGGCCAGCAAGGTGACCACGTTGATGGAAAAACCCAAATACGCCATGCCAATGAAAGCGGGGATGACCGACAAAGGCAAGGCCACGGCCGAGACCACGGTGGCGCGTAAATCGCGCAAGAACAGCCACACCACCAACACCGCCAAAATTGCGCCTTCGTACAACAGGTGCAGTGAGCCGGTGTACTCTTCTTCGACCGGGGTCACAAAGTCAAAGGCTTCGGTGATCTCAACATCGGGGTTTTGCAAGCGAAATTCGGCCAGGGCTTGGCGCACCAAACGGCCCACGGCCACCTCGCTTTCGCCTTTGCTGCGCACCACTTCAAAGCCCACCACCGGTGTGCCGTTGAGGCTGGCCGCAGAGCGGGGGGTGGCCAGTGTGTCGCTGACGGTGGCGGCCTGGTCCAAACGAACACGGCTGCCACGGGAGGTGGCCAACTCGATCTGGCCGACTTCCTGTGCGGTTTTGACGGTGGCCAAGGTGCGCACGGCTTGCTCGCCGACGCCCAAATCCATGCGTCCGCCAGAGCCTTCTTGCTGAATTTGTTTGAGCTGACGCGAGACTTCGGCCGCTGTGATGCCTAACGATTGCAAGCGATTCACATCCAGCGCAATGTGCACCTCACGCGTGACGCCGCCCACCCGGTTCACCGCCCCCACGCCACGCAACGACAAGAGTTTGCGGGTGATTTCCTTGTCGACCAACCACGACAAGGCTTCGTCGTCCATGCGACTTGATCGCACGGTGTAGGCCAGCACCGGGGTGCCCGCCAGATTGATTTTTTGCACGATGGGGTCGCGCAAATCGGCTGGCAAATCGGCCCGCACACCTTGGATGGCGGAGCGCACATCGTCCACGGCTTCTTGCACGGGTTTTTCCATGCGGAACTCGGCTGTGATGGACACCGCACCGTCTTGCACTTTGGTGGTGATGTGTTTCAAGCCTTGCAAGGGGGCCAACGCATTTTCAAGCTTGCGGGCTACATCGCTTTCCAGTTGGGTGGGGGCAGCGCCGGGCAAGCTGGCGTTCACGGTGATGGTGGGCAACTCCAGATCGGGAAAGTTCTGCACCTTCATCGCGCCAAAGGCTATGAAGCCCGCCACCGTCAGGAGCACAAACAGCATGACCGCAGGAATCGGGTTGCGGATCGACCAGGAGGACACGTTGAACATGACCGCGCCTTTACTTGGTCACAGGCACGTTGGCTGCGGGCATGGCATGGACCACGCGCACCGTGTCGCCCTGATTGAGGAAAGCACCGCCACTGACGACCACCAGCGCATCTGATTTCAGCCCAGTCAGAACCTCAAGTCGCTCGCCGCTCAAACGACCTGTTTGCACTTTGGTCTGAGTGACTTTGTTGTCCGCACCCACGGTGTAGACGTAGCTGAAACCGTCCCGCAGCACCACCGCCGTTTGAGGCACAGTCATGGCTTGGCTTTGCCCCAGCATGATTTCACCTTTGGCATACATGCCCGCTCGGGCTGAGCCGATGGGGCCGAGCAAGTCCACATAGACCAAGGCGTTGCGGGTCTGTGGATCCACCGAAGGTGCGACCATGCGCACCTTACCCTGCAACACGTGCCCGCTGGCAGCGGTGACTTGGACAGGGGCTCCAACTTGGATGCGGCCAATGTCTGCTGCCGTGACCTCCGCCCGCCATTCCAGGCGACCTTGTCGGATGAGGCGAAACAACTCGGTGCCCGCATTGACCACACTGCCAACGGTTGCTAGTCGCGCAGATATGACACCTGCATCAGGTGACTTCACCTGGGTTTGGGACAGACGAACCGTTTGCAACTGAACTGCAGCGCGCGCCGATTGAACACGAGCCTGAGCAATGGCATCTGCAGCCAGTGTTTGGCTCAGCTGGGCGTTGCTGAAAAAACCTTGCTGTTGGAGCGATTTCGCGCGATCGGTTTGGGCCCTGGCATCTAAGGCACTCGCATGAGCCTCAGCCAAAGTGGCTTCAGCTTGCGCCAACTCTGCGTTCAAGGTGTCAGACTGCAACACGGCGATCACCTCTCCGCGCTTGACACGGTCGCCCACATTGACGCGTACTTCGGTGATTTTCAAACCATTGGCTTCAGAAGCAATGACGGCTTCTTGCCAAGCCGCAAGAGAGCCATTGGCCCACACGCGCTGGCTGATGTCGAGCTGTGTTGGGCTGCTGACATTGACCGTGAGCGCGGGTTTGGTTGCTGGTCCGGATGTTTTCGGTTGATCGTCAGCTGCGCTGACAAAAAGGGCCACGGCAGCCAATGCAATACCAATGACTGTTTTCATCGATTCATCCCTTGCCTTGTTTACTTGCGAGTTTTCATTTTAGACGTCGCGGTCGGCGCTAACCCCAAACGCCCTACAATCAAGAGTTGTTTGTAATGCCCGATTTGGGCTTCAATTTTTAATAAGAGAACACTGAGTACATGGCAAAAGAAGAAATGATCGAAATGAAGGGTGTCGTGCACGAGGTCTTGCCCGACTCTCGCTACCGCGTCACCCTAGAAAACGGTCACTCACTGATCGCATACACCGCCGGCAAAATGCGCCTGCACCGCATTCGCATCATCGAAGGCGACAAAG
>JAIXRH010000113.1 GCA_027485285.1 Comamonadaceae bacterium
GGCACAGGCAGCTTTGCCAACTCGCGCCGCAACGGCGCAATCACGGCCAAGCTGTCTAGCAAGTGGTGGGTGAGCATTTCATGGGCGTCACGCACGGCGGTCAAGTTGTAGACCTGGGTCCATTTGCCAATCAAGTCCACATAGGCCAGCAACTGACTTTGCTGTTCATCGGTCAGCGCCAAGCCCAAATCAGCCAGGCCTTGTTGCAAGGCGGGCAACAACTGATGCATCAAACCGCCTCGGCTGGGTTGCTGGCTGCCGCCTCTTGGGCAAAGCCTTTGACACGCGAACGCTTCAGGTGAATGAGCAACAATGAAATTGCGGCAGGCGTGATGCCCGACATGCGCGACGCTTGGCCCAAGGTTTCGGGGCGCTGGCGGCTCAGGCGCTGACGCACCTCGATCGACAAAGCGGTGACTTGGTTGTAGTCCAAGTCTTCTGGCAGCTTCAGGTTCTCGTAATGGGCGGCTCGTTCTACCTCGTCACGCTGGCGGTCGATGTAACCCGAGTATTTGGCCGAAATCTCAATTTGCTCGATGATGGCACGGGTGGTTTCACGTGAAACATCGCCGCCCGCAAAACCGTCAGCCACCTCTTGGTTTTGGTACTTGGCACCGTCCAACGACATCAGGCCTTGGTAGCTCACGTCGGGACGACGAAGCAAATCGGCCAAGTTGTATTCGCGGTCAATGGCTTTGCCCATGACGCGCTCAGCCTCCGCCGCGGGCAAGTTGCGCGGGCTGACCCAGATGGATTTCAGGCGCTCTGTTTCACGTGAAACAGCCTCTTGCTTGCGGCTGAAAGCCTCCCAGCGGGCATCATCAACCAAGCCCATTTGGCGGCCGACTTCGGTCAGACGCACGTCGGCGTTGTCTTCGCGCAGTTGCAAGCGGAACTCCGCACGGCTGGTGAACATGCGGTAAGGCTCGGTCACGCCCTTGGTGGTGAGGTCGTCAACCAGCACACCCAAGTAGGCCTGGTCACGGCCCGGTGTCCAAGCGCCGCCAAAGTCGTTGGCCGCGCCGGCCAAGCTGCGACATTGCAAGGCGGCATTGATGCCAGCAAACAAGCCTTGAGCTGCGGCCTCTTCATAACCCGTGGTGCCGTTGATTTGGCCCGCAAAGAACAAGCCACCAATGGCGCGGGTTTCAAAACTGCGCTTGAGTTCGCGCGGGTCAAAGTAGTCATACTCGATGGCGTAGCCAGGGCGAATGATGTGGGCGTTTTCCAAACCCTTCATGGAACGGACCAGGTCGTACTGAATGTCAAACGGCAAGCTGGTGCTGATGCCGTTGGGGTAGTACTCGTGCGTGGTCAGGCCTTCGGGCTCTAGGAAAATTTGGTGGCTGTCTTTGTCGGCAAAGCGGTTGATCTTGTCTTCCACGCTTGGGCAGTAGCGCGGGCCGACGCCCTCAATCTTGCCCGTGAACATGGGGCTGCGATCAAAGCCGGAACGGATGATGTCATGAGTGCGCGCGTTGGTGTGGGTGATCCAGCACGGCATGTGTTGCGGGTGCATGGACGCGCGACCCATGAAGCTGAACACAGGCACTTCGCCCAACACGCCCGCCGAGCGAGCGCCAGTGTCGGTTTGGTTGGCCACGCCGTCGCCTGGCTGTTCCATGCATTGGCTGAAGTCAATCGTGCGGCCGTCGATGCGCGGGGGCGTGCCGGTTTTCAAACGGCCTTGCGGCAACTTGAGTTCTTTGAGTCGGGCCGACAGGCTCAGCGCTGGCGGGTCGCCCGCGCGGCCTCCCGCGTAGTTGTTCAAACCCACGTGAATCTTGCCATCCAAGAATGTCCCCGCGGTCAACACCACGGTGCGACTGCGGAAACGAATCCCTGCTTGCGTACAGGCACCCACCACGCGGTCTCCCTCCACCATCAAATCATCCACGGCTTGTTGGAACAGCCACAAATTGGGCTGGTTCTCCAACATGCGGCGAATGGCCGCTTTGTACAAAATGCGATCGGCCTGTGCGCGGGTGGCACGCACAGCGGGGCCTTTGGAGCTGTTGAGGATGCGAAACTGAATGCCGGATTCATCGGTGGCCAAGGCCATGGCACCCCCCAAAGCGTCTACCTCTTTCACCAAATGGCCCTTGCCAATGCCACCGATGGAAGGGTTGCAGCTCATCTGGCCCAGGGTTTCGATGTTGTGGCTTAAGAGTAAAGTTTTAGCGCCCATGCGCGCCGAGGCCAGCGCAGCCTCGGTGCCAGCGTGGCCACCACCCACAACGATGACATCAAACTCTTGGGGATACAACATAAAACCAACCTTTGGATGCGCAAAGCACAAATGTGCAGGGGCTGTGGCCGCCCTGCTTAGCAACTGAGGATTTTACTAGCCAGGTCTTGCGTGTAAAGCGCGTGCGGTTTCTCGGTCAAAATGACACGATGGAACACACGAGGTGAACACATGAACAAAACCATTGGCGCCCTCTTTTTAGCGCTTTCCACATCCAGCACATGGGCCGCCACAGGCGAGGAAACCTACAAGGCGGTGTGCAGCACCTGTCACACACAAGGCGTGGCGAACTCACCCAAAATCGGTGACGCCAAGGCATGGGGCAAGCTCATCAAGGAAGGCCAAGTCAACCTCACGGCGGACGGCTACATGGGCGTGCGGGGCATGCCAGCACGCGGAGGCCGTGCGGACTTGGGCGTGGCAGACTTCGCCAACGCGGTGGTCTACATGGCCAACCAATCTGGCGGCAACTGGCAAAACCCCGATGAAGCAATGCTGAAAAAAATCAACGCACGCATCGACAAACGAAGCGCTGCGAAAAAATAACGACTCGAAACATCATGGCTTCCAACGCTTGAGCAACAAGGCGTTGACCATCACGCTGACGGAGCTCAGTGCCATCGCCGCACCAGCCACGACAGGGCTCAAGTAGCCCATGGCGGCCAAGGGAATGCCCGCCGCGTTGAAGGCAAAAGCCCAAAACAAGTTTTGCCGAATTTTGGCCACGGTGCGCGCCGAGATGTCCAAAGCACAGGCGACCAAGGCCACATCACCACGCATCAGGGTGATGCCTGCGGCTTTCATGGCCACATCCGTACCACCCCCTTGGCCATGGGCGCTCACATTCGCCATGGCAAGGCCCACGTCGGCGGCGGCCAAAGCCGGCGCATCGTTGATGCCGTCGCCGACAAAAGCCACCACATGCTTGGGGCCGTCGCCATTGCGCTGCAGCTGCCGCACCAAGGCGGCCTTGTCGCCGGGCATGACATTGGCATGCACCTCATCTGGGTGCAAGCCCAAGCGGGCCGCCATGGCATGGGCAGCGCCCGCGTTGTCACCAGAAATCATGGCCAACCGCAAACCACGTGCGCGCAGTTGGGCCAGGGCCACTTGCACACCTGGCTTGGGTTCGTCGCCAAACGCCAACACCGCCAGCGCCACCAAGCCTTGCGCCGTGCGTTCAACCAAAACGGACACCGTCGCACCCTGCGCTTGCAATTGCGCTGCCTGAACACGCCAAAGGTCTCCAGACACGTTGGACGCTTCTGGCACCTTCAACACATCCATCCAGCGCAAGCTACCCAACAACAAATCACGGCCGTCGACCGTGCCCTCAATCCCATAACCAGGCACAGCACGCACATCCGTGGGCGTAGAAATACGCAAACCTCGCGCTTTGGCCGCTTGCACCACCGCATGCGCCAAGGGGTGCTCGCTGCCCATTTGTAAGCTGGCTGCGAGGGTCAGGCCAAGGTCAGAGAGTGCGTCGCCAGGGCGTAAACGCGGCTGCCCGACGGTGAGGGTGCCGGTTTTGTCAAACGCCACGGTGTCCACGCGGTGCGCCATCTCTAGCGCTTCAGCGTCTTTGATCAGGATGCCAAACTTGGCAGCCACGCCCGTGCCAGCCATGATGGCCGCGGGCGTGGCCAAACCCAAGGCACAGGGACACGCGATGACCAGCACCGCCACGGCATGGATGAGCGACAACTCGACACTGTGCCCAGTCCACAACCAGCCACCCAGCGTGACCACCGCCAACACCAACACCGCCGGCACAAACACGGCAGACACTTGGTCCACCAAACGCTGAATGGGCGCCTTGGCCGCTTGGGCATCTTCCACCCATCGGATGATGTGCGCCAACACCGTGGCTGAGCCTGTCGCCGTGACGTTGACAACCACACGACCATCGCCATTGATGCTGCCGCCCGTGACCGCGTCGTTCACCGCTTTCGACGTGGGCAAGGGCTCACCCGTGAGCATGGATTCATCCACCTGCGTTTGGCCTTCCAACAGCCAACCATCTGCCACAAAACGCTCGCCCGGCAAAATCACCACCCGGTCACCCACCAACAGCTCATCAATGGGAATGTCCACCTCGCCGTCCACACCGATGACACGCGCGCGCGCAGGCCGCAAAACGTGCAACGCGCGAATGGCGTCTGTCGCTTGGCGCTTGGCGCGCACCTCCAGCCACTTGCCCAACAGCACCAACGTGATCACCACGGCTGATCCTTCGAAATACAAATGCACCATCGCACCGGAGGGTGCGCTGAGCCAAAGCCAAACCGACAAGGCCCAACCCGCGGTGGTGCCCAAGGCCACCAACAAATCCATGTTGCCGCGACCCGCCAGCACGGCATGCCAACCGGCTTTGTAAAAACGCGCACCCAGAATGAACTGCACGGGCGTCGCCAACAGAAACTGCCACATCGCAGGCAGCATCCCATGCTGGCCCAGAGCACCGCCCACCATGGGAAGGACCAAGGGGGCACTGAAAAGCAAGCCGATGGCCACAGGCGCGAACCCTGCCCACGGGTCCGCAGGTGCCTGCTCTAAATGCTCGGCCGCAAGGGGCTCATAACCCGCATCACGCACAGCACGGCGCAGGCGCGCTTGCTGTGCTTGGAGGTCTGGGGCGGCGGCAGACGCATCGATAGGCACATCGCCGCTGCCAAGTCTGGGCTCGGTCCACGTCACGCGTGCTGACTCGGTCGCCAAATTCACGCTCACCGACTGCACACCCGGCACTTTGGCGATGGCGCGCTCGACGCGACTGACACACGAAGCGCAAGTCATGCCGCCAATGCCGATGTCGCAAAACAGTTCATACATGCGTTAAGGTTACTCCTTTCAAAGGAGGGATTCATGGAACACACCTATCACGTCAAAGGCATGACCTGCGGGCATTGCGAAGTGAGCGTCAAAAAAGCCGTGCTGCGATTGGATGAACGCGCGCTGGTTGTCATTGACCGAAGCCACGACACAGTGGTGGTGCAAACAGAACAGCCACGCGACGCCGTGGCCCATGTCATTGCTGAAGAAGGCTACGCCGTCGTATGAGTGCCGTCACCCACAGCCGCGGCATTGAACGCTTGGTAAAAGGTCAGGACACACAAGACGGTGCGGGTGTGCGCCTGACCCGCGTTTTGACGCATGACTTGCAAACGCGACTCGACCCCTTCTTGATGCTTGACGCCTTTGGCAGCGACAAGCCCGACGACTACATTGCCGGGTTCCCCAACCACCCTCACCGTGGCTTTGAAACCGTGACCTACATGATCGCGGGGCGCATGCGTCACAAAGACAGCGCGGGCAACGAAGGCTTGCTGCAAAACGGTGGCGTGCAATGGATGACCGCTGGCCGGGGCCTGACCCACAGCGAAATGCCCGAGCAAGAAGAAGGCGCGATGGAGGGCTTTCAGCTGTGGTTGAACTTGCCCGCCAAAAACAAACTCTGTGAGCCTGGGTATCGAGACATCCAAAGCCAGGACATTCCAGAAGTCGTCACCGCGGATGGCGTGTTGGTGCGTGTCATCGCCGGCGAATCACACGGCACTCGGGGTGCGGTACAGCGTGATCACACAAAGCCCATTTTCTTAGATGTGCAGTTCCCCAACACACCAAACGCCATGTTTGAGCAAACACTGCCGAACACACACAACGCTTTTGTCTATGTGTATCGCGGCAGCTTAGAGGTTGTGCACGGCGAGAACGCCACCACCGTTCCGATTCAACGCATGGCCGTGTTGCGCAACGAAGGCAACGGCGTGGTCTTGCGTGCCAAAGCCAACACACGCGCGATCTTGATTGCAGGACAGCCGTTGAAAGAGCCCATCGCACAACACGGCCCATTTGTGATGAACACGCGTGAAGAGCTCATTCAAGCCGTGGACGACTTTCGTGCGGGCCTGATGGGATAAACCTCGCGGCGGTGTGCTGTACAAAAACAAAGCCGATGGTTGCTTAGCGCACAGACACCGCACGCAGAGCGTTCACACTCCGAAATTGACAGCGGCATCTCGCCTCTGACACCAAGGAACCCCTATGACCCGTTTGAAAAACACCCGCTTGGCACTCACACTGTTGCTTGCAGCCACATCCTTCACAGCATTCGCGCCTGCACACGCGCAACCCATCATGGGCGAAATGGGCATGCACCACGACGAAGGCCGCCACCATGAACGCATGGGCAAGCATTGGGAAAAGCGTCAGACGGCATTGAAGGCAAAGCTGCAATTGACGGCCGCCCAAGAGCCCGCTTGGCACACCTTTGTTGAGGGCATGAAGGTACCCGCGAATCGCTTGGGCCAAGCCATTGACCGCGACGCGCTGGCCAAACTCAGCACGCCGGAACGCTTGGAAAAGATGACCGCGTTGCACGAGACCAACTTGGCCGTCATGCAAGCCCACATCAAACAGCGCGCTGAAGCCACGCGCGCGTTTTATGCCCAACTCAACGTGGCACAACAAAAAGTGTTTGATGCGGAAACCCTGCCCGAGCGGTCACGCCGCAAAGGCAAGGACGATTAAATATCGATGTTGGCCGCGCGCAACGCGTTGCTTTCGATGAAGTTGCGACGAGGCTCCACCTCGTCGCCCATCAACATGGTGAACACGCGATCGGCTTCGATGGCATCGTCAATTTGCACACGCAACAAGCGGCGCACGGTCGGGTCCATGGTGGTTTCCCACAATTGGGCGGGGTTCATTTCGCCTAGGCCCTTGTAGCGTTGACGGGCGGTGGCGTTTTCAGCCTGACCAATCAACCACTTCATGGCTTGGCGGAAGTCCGACACTTTTTCTTCTTTGGCCTTCTCGCCTTCGCCGCGGTGCACCTTGGATCCCTCACCCACCAAATCACGAAAGGTCAAGGCGGCTTCGGCCAAAGCGGCATAGTCTGCGCCATGCACAAAGTCTTGGGTAATCACGCTGCTCTTGACATTGCCGTGGTGGCGACGGCTGATGCGCAAAATGGGTTTGTCTGTGCGAACGTCAAACTCACCCGTGGCCTCTGACCCGCTGCCGAGCTCACGCAATTTTTCTTGCATGGCTGCGGCAGACTTTTCAGCATCCGCGACGGTGTCAAGATTGACCGACACACCATCAGCCATGGCACGCAAAGCTTCAGCATCCATGAAACCACTTAACCGGGCAATGACCGCTTCAGCCACTTGGTGCTTACGTGCCAGTTCGTTCAAAGTGTCACCGCTCAACACTTGCGGGTTCACACCACCCGTGGTGATGCTGGCATCTTTCATGGCGATGCGCAGCAAGAAACCATCCAAAGCAGACGCGTCTTTGAGGTACAGCTCTTCTTTGCCTGCTTTCACTTTGTATAAAGGTGGCTGGGCAATGTAGATGTGGCCACGTTCCACCAACTCAGGCATTTGACGGTAGAAGAACGTGAGCAACAACGTGCGGATGTGAGCACCGTCCACGTCCGCGTCCGTCATGATGATGATGCGGTGGTAACGCAGCTTGTCGACATTGAAGTCATCGGTGGCCGACTTGCCAGACTCAGCGCTGGCTTTGCCAATGCCGGTGCCCAAGGCCGTGATGAGCGTCAAGATTTCATTGCTGGTCAACAGCTTTTCGTAACGCGCTTTTTCAACGTTCAAAATTTTGCCGCGCAACGGCAGAATCGCTTGAAATTTGCGATCACGGCCTTGCTTGGCTGACCCACCCGCAGAGTCACCCTCGACGATGTAGATTTCGCACAAGGCTGGGTCTTTTTCTTGGCAGTCGGCAAGCTTGCCTGGCAAACCCATGCCATCCAACACGCCTTTGCGGCGCGTCATTTCACGGGCCTTGCGAGCAGCCTCACGCGCACGGGCGGCCTCCACAATCTTGCCGCAGATGATCTTGGCGTCGTTTGGGCGCTCTTGCAAGTAATCGGTCAATGTTTTGGCCACGATGTCTTCCACAGGTGCGCGCACCTCGCTGGAGACGAGCTTGTCTTTGGTCTGGCTGCTGAACTTAGGTTCAGGCACTTTGACAGACAACACGCAGCACAAGCCCTCGCGCATGTCGTCACCCGTGACTTCAACCTTGGCCTTCTTAGCAAATTCGTTTTCTTCGATGTATTTGTTGATGACACGGGTCATCGCGGCGCGCAAACCCGTCAAATGGGTACCACCATCTCGCTGTGGGATGTTGTTGGTGAAGCACAAAACGTTTTCGTTGTAGCCATCGTTCCACTGCATGGCCACTTCGAC
>JAIXRH010000120.1 GCA_027485285.1 Comamonadaceae bacterium
CACCGTTTGAATGTGTCGTTGTTGGCCTATTCACCGCTGGGCTTTGGCTTGCTGACTGGCAAGTACGACGCCAGCGGCATCACTGGCCCAGATGCACCCAAAGGCGCGCGTATCTCTGGCTATGAAAGCGTGCGCAAGCAACGCTGGGGTCGCCCTGATGCACTGGTGGCCGCCCGTCGCTACAACGCCCTGGCGCTTGAAAACGGCATGACGCCCACGCAAATGGCCCTGGCGTTTTGTTACACCAAATGGCAAGTGGCCAGCACCATCATTGGTGTGACGTCGATCGCGCAATTGGATGCCGATTTGGATGCCTGGGGCACCACGCTGTCGCCTGATGTGTTGGCGGCGATTGATGCCATTCGCTGGGAACTGCGCGACCCTGCGCAATAAAAGGACAAGTTCATGTTTGAGGATTCTTTGGTGTTGGTGGGGCTCACCGTGGTGGCCTATTTGATCGGTTCTTTGTCCTTTGCGGTCATCGTCAGCCGAGTGATGGGCTTGGATGACCCGCGCACTTACGGTAGCCAAAACCCAGGCGCCACCAACGTGCTGCGCTCGGGTAACAAAACAGCGGCCATTGCCACTTTGTTGTGTGATGCGCTCAAGGGCTACTTCCCCGTGTTGTTGGTCAAGTGGTTTGGGCCAGACTTTGGTTTGGACGATCGAGCGGTGGCTTGGGTGGCTATTTCTGCGTTCATCGGTCACCTGTGGCCGGTGTTTTTTAGCTTCAAAGGCGGCAAGGGCGTGGCCACGGCGGCAGGCATTTTGTTTGGCGTGGAGCCCTTGTTGGGTTTGGCCACCCTGAGCACTTGGGTGATCGTGGCGTTCTTCTTTCGCTACTCATCACTGGCGGCATTGGCTGCTTCGTTGTTTGCACCTGCCTATTATTTGTTTGGCGACTCATTGGCTTGGCAAACCAGCCAAGCGGAGTTGCTGGCGCTGGCGGTGATGAGCGCCTTGCTGCTGATGCGCCACAAAGACAACATCACACGCTTGGTGTCGGGTCAAGAGACCAAGATTGGGGCGAAGAAAGAAGCTGTTTAGTCGCGGAAGTTGTTGAACGATAAAGGCAAGTCGGTCATGTCTTTGCGAATCAAGGCCATGGCGGCTTGCAAGTCGTCGCGCTTGGTGCCGCTCACGCGCACCGCATCGCCTTGGATGGCGGCTTGCACCTTGATCTTGCTGTCTTTGAGCAAGCGCTGAATCTTTTTGGACACTTCGGTTTCAATGCCGTTGCGGATTTTGATGACTTGTTTGACCTTGTCACCGCCGATTTTTTGCACGTCGCCTTTGTCGAGGAAGCGCACGTCCACTTCGCGCTTGGTGAGTTTGTTGCGCAACACGTCTTCGACTTGCACCAGCTGAAAGTCGGCATCGCCAAATAGGGTGATTTCTTTGTCTTTGAGCTCAACAGCGGCAGACGTGCCTTTGAAGTCAAAGCGCGTGACGATTTCTTTGGCCGTGTTTTCAACGGCGTTTTTGACTTCGGCCAAATTGGGTTCGAGTACGGTGTCAAAAGAAGGCATGGCGGTCGGCTTTCAAAATCAGAATGAGACAATGGCCGTATGTTAGTGGAACCCAACATCCCCCTTCAAGCACACAACAGCTTTGGCATTTCGGCCAAAGCGCTGCAACTGGTGCGCGTGCGTACCGAGGCCGATGTGCAGGCGGTGTTGGCCGATGCGGCCTTGCGCAACTTGCCTAAGTTTGTGCTGGGCGGCGGCAGCAACATTGTGCTGACGGGTGATGTGAAGCCCCTGGTGCTGAAGGTGGAACTCAAAGGCATGCACTTGGTCGAAGAGACCGACAAGGCGTGGGTGGTCGAGGCCGCCGCAGGCGAAAACTGGCACCACTTGGTGGCTTGGACGCTGGACAACGGCTGGCCCGGCCTGGAAAACTTGGCCCTCATTCCGGGCAGCGTGGGTGCGTCGCCCGTGCAAAACATCGGCGCGTATGGTGTGGAGCTGCAAGACCGCTTTCACTCGCTGGACGCGATGGACCTGACCACCGGCCAAAGCTTCAGCCTTGATGCGGCGCAATGCGCCTTTGGCTACCGCGACTCGGTGTTCAAGCACGAGAGCAGTGGCGCAAATGGACTGGGACTGGCGGGCAAAGCCCTGATCACCCGTGTGCGGTTTTTGTTGCGCAAAGACTGGAAACCCGTGCTGGGTTACCTCGACCTCGAACGCAAAATGGCGGAGACGGGCATCAGCCAGCCCACTGCGCAGCAAGTTTTTGAATGGGTCTGCGCCATTCGCCAAGCCAAGCTGCCAGACCCAGCCATCATTGGGAACGCAGGCAGCTTCTTCAAAAACCCCACCGTCACCCAAGACCAGTGCGACGACATCATCGCGCGCGAACCCAAGGTGGTGCACTACTTGTTGGACGATGGTCGTATCAAACTGGCCGCAGGATGGTTGATCGACGCTTGTGGTTGGAAAGGCAAAACCGTGGGCAACGCTGGCGTGTACGAAAAGCAAGCCTTGGTCTTGGTCAACGTGGGCGGCAAAGAACACCCCTGCACCGGCGGCGAGGTGATGACCTTGGCCAAGGCGATTCAAACCAGCGTGTACGAGCGGTTTGGCATACGACTTGAGCCTGAGCCGGTGGTGGTTTAACAATAAAAAAGCGACCCGAAGGTCGCTTGTTTATTGGCGCAAAGAAGTGTTTATTTCTTCGATCCACCTTCGAGCTTGATCATGTCCGCACCTTCGCCCAACGACAGCAAGCCGGTGTGTGCGTAGATGCCCAACTTGGCGCGTGTGTCCACGATGTCCAAGTTGCGCATGGTCAGTTGGCCAATGCGGTCGAGTGGGCTGAACGGCGCGTCTTCCACCTTTTCCATGCTCAAACGCTCAGGCGCGTAAGTCAGGTTGGGTGACTCGGTGTTGAGGATCGAGTAGTCGTTGCCACGGCGCAACTCCAGCGTCACGGTGCCGGTCACGGCGCGGGCCACCCAGCGTTGGGCGGTTTCGCGCAACATGATGGATTGGGGGTCAAACCAACGGCCTTGGTACAGCAAGCGGCCCAAGCGCAGACCATTGATGCGGTATTGCTCGATGGTGTCTTCGTTGTGAATGCCAGTGACCAAACGCTCGTAAGCGATGTGCAGCAGCGCCATGCCCGGGGCTTCGTAGATGCCGCGGCTCTTGGCTTCGATGATGCGGTTCTCGATCTGGTCGCTCATGCCCAAACCGTGGCGACCACCGATGTCGTTGGCTTTTAAGAACAGCGCAACGGGGTCGGCGTATTCCACGCCGTTCAAGGCAACGGGTTGGCCCTCTTCAAAGCGGATGCTGATTTCTTCGGCTTTCACCACACAGTCTTCACGCCAGAAGGGCACACCCATGATGGGGTTGACGATCTTCATGCCGCTTGAAAGGCTCTCGAGGTCTTTGGCTTCGTGGGTGGCAC
Source organism: Comamonadaceae bacterium (assembly GCA_027485285.1). Classification (GTDB taxonomy): domain Bacteria; phylum Pseudomonadota; class Gammaproteobacteria; order Burkholderiales; family Burkholderiaceae_C; genus Limnohabitans. The sequence goes on from JAIXRH010000120.1 coordinate 3,418, forward strand.
CCAGCATGTTGCTGTCGGTGCTGTAGGCCTTCTCGGCGCTCATCTTGTAGCCAAAACCGTTGGCGGTCATGAAGGCTGACATTTCAGCGCGGCCACCGAGTTCGTCGATGAACAGTTGGTCCAGCCAAGGCTTGTAGATTTTCAAACTGGGGTTGGTCAACAAACCGTAGCGGTAGAAACGCTCGATGTCGTTGCCTTTGAAGGTGGAGCCATCGCCCCAGATGTTGACGTCGTCCTCCTTCATCGCCGCCACAAGCATGGTGCCGGTGACGGCACGGCCCAAGGGCGTGGTGTTGAAGTAGGTGATGCCACCGGTGCTGATGTGGAATGCACCGCACTGAATGGCGGCAATGCCCTCAGCGGCCAGTTGTTTGCGGCAGTCGATGAGACGTGCTTTTTCAGCGCCGTATTCCATCGCTTTGCGAGGGATCTCGTTGTAGTCCGACTCGTCGGGCTGGCCGAGGTTGGCGGTGTAGGCGTAGGGCACAGCGCCTTTTTGCTTCATCCACAAAAGGGCGGCTGAGGTGTCGAGGCCGCCCGAGAAGGCGATGCCGACTTTTTGGCCTTTGGGGAGGTGTTGGAGGATGGTGCTCATGGGGTGTCGTTGCGCCTTGGATTAACCGAAGTGGCAGATGTAGTGGTAGGGCTCGGTGACGCGGATGTCAAACTTCGAGTTGCCAGGCACGTTGAACTGTTCACCCGCGCTGGACTTGACCCAGTCGTGGCTGCCATCGAGTTTGTATTCGCAAAAACCAGCCACGCACTCCATCACTTCGGGGGCGGCGGTGTTGAAGGTGAGGGTGGCAGGCAAGATGACGCCGACCGACAGCTTGGTGCCGTTGGCTGTGGTGATGGCATGGCTGATGCACTTGCCGTCAAAAAACACATTGGCTTGGGTGGTGATGCTGACGCTGTCGATTTTTTCTGTGGTCATGGTGTGCGCTCGGTATGAATTGCAAAACCGTAGATTTTAGGTGAGCCAAAACAGCAAAAGCCGCTGATCGCGGCTTTTGCTGGGTTCAAGCGCCCAAAAGAGCGCGTGAACGTCTTAGTAGCGTGGGGCTGAGCCAGGAGGTGGCACGTTGCCGTAGCTGGGATTGGCAGCTGGCACCATGGGCGTGATTTGCAAACGCACGGTGGGGCCGGGGTCTTGGGGCATTTGCACGCTGTATTGCTTGCCTGCGAACTCATACACCACGTTGTAAGCCATGGTGCGGTTCTCGTAGAACATTTGCTGGCTGCAGCTTTGCACGTTTTTCACTTCAGGGGTGCCTGGGCCTTCGATTTTTTCGCCCAAGATCGCGCCACCGACCAGCCCTGCCATGGTGGCTAGGGCATTGCCCGCGCCCTGACCCATTTGGTTGCCGATGACGCCGCCTGCGATGGCGCCCATCGCGGCACCTGCGCCAGATTTTTGACCCCCTGTGACGACTTGTTGGGTGTTACACACTTGGCGAGGCACAGCGACTTGCTGAATGATGGGCGTGCTGGAGATGACTTTGCCCACCTCTTGCGCTTGGACGCAGACGGAGGTCAACACCGTCATCAAACCAGCGAGGAAAGTGCTTTGGATGGAAATTTTTTTCATGGAAATCTTCTTTTTGAAAGTGAAACGAAGTGTAGTGGTTCGTCAGCAGGGGCTTAGCGTCAGCTTACAACGCTTGCCCAAGCCTCTGGGTTGACGCCAACCAAGACCGTTTGGCCTTTGACCACCACGGGCCGCTTCACCACACTGGCGTGTTCCAGCATCAAGGCGCGGGCCGAGGCCTTGTCCACCACGCTGGCTTGGACTTCGGGGTCGAGCTTGCGCCACGTGGTGCCTTTGCGGTTGACCAGCACCTCCCAGCTCACCTGCTTGAGCCACAGATCGACGGCCTCTGGCGGCACGCCTTGTTTTTTGAAGTCGTGAAACACGTGGTCCACGCCTTGTTCAGTCAGCCACACACGGGCTTTCTTGACGCTGTCGCAATTGGGAATGCCGTAAACGGTGATGCTTGTTTTGCTCATAAGGCTGAATCATGCCGCAAACCGAGTGGCCCATCGCAGTGGGCGACAATTGAAAGATGAATTCACTCGCCAATTGGCTCGCACATTGCGAGCGTTTGCACCCCAAAAACATCGACATGGGCCTGGCGCGCGTGCGGACCGTGGCCGAGCGCATGGCGCTGAAGTTCGATTGTCCCGTCATCACCGTGGCGGGCACCAACGGCAAGGGCTCGACCTGCGCCATGTTGGAAGCCTGCCTGCTTGAGGCGGGTTATCGGCCCGGCGTGTACACCTCGCCCCACTTGGTGCATTTCCAAGAGCGATGCCGCGTGCATGGCGACACCGTGCAGCCCGACGACTTGCTGCCGCACTTTGCGCGAGTCGAGGCCGCACGGACGCTAGACAGTGAGGTGTCGCTCACTTACTTCGAATTCACCACCTTGGCGATTTTGAGTTTGATGGCATCGTCGCCCATCGACGTGGCCATTCTTGAGGTGGGCTTGGGTGGGCGTTTGGATGCGGTGAATGTGATTGAGCCAAGCTGTTCGATCATCACCAGTGTCGACCTAGACCACATGGACTTTTTGGGTCACGACCGAGAAACCATTGGTCGCGAGAAGGCGGGCATCATGCGCACGGGCCGCCCTGTGATCGTGAGCGACCCCGTGCCGCCGCAAAGCGTGATTGACCATGCCACGGAAATTGACGCCGACTTGTGGCTGTTTGGCCGCGATTTCAACTTCACGGGCGACAAGCAGCAATGGGGCTGGGCAGGGCGCGGTCGCCGTTACAGCGGCTTGGCCTACCCCGCGCTGCGCGGGGCCAACCAGCTGGTCAATGCCAGCGGCGTGTTGGCGGCTTTAGAGGCCTTGCGCAGTGAGATGCCTGTGACGGCCCAAGCCATTCGCAACGGGCTGGGCATGGTGGAGCTGCCAGGGCGCTTTCAAATCGTGCCGGGCCAGCCCGCTTTGGTGTTTGACGTGGCGCACAACGCCCACGCGGTGGCGGCACTGGCCGAAAACCTCGATGCCATGGGTTTTTACCCGACCACCCATGTGGTGTTTGGCGCGATGGCAGACAAAGATGTGGCGCCCATGTTGGCGCGTGTGGGCCCGTTGGCAGACCGTTGGTACTTCTGCGATTTGCCCACCGAGCGCGCCGCCAAAGCCACTGAGTTGCAAGACGTTTGGCAAAAGGGCAACACCCGTCAAGATGTGCAAGCCAGCATCCACAGCGACCCGCAAGCTGCACTGGATGCGGCGGTCGCTGCGGCAGACCCCGCTGATAGAATTGTGGTCTTCGGATCGTTCTTCACGGTCGGGGGGATTTTGGCCAATGGCATACCCCGTCTAGACGCCCCACATTTGAGCTCCTGAGACCCCGTTTACATGGCCTTTTTCAAGTTTCGTCTGCCCGGTCAATCTGCTGGTGAGCCTCAAGCCAATGCCAGCAACAGCCCTGCCGAGAGCGTGGACGTCATGCGTCGCCGCGCCCGTCACCGCTTGATTGGTGCGTCGGTGTTGGTCGTGGTGGGCGTGGTGGTTTTCCCTGTGTTGTTTGACACCCAACCCCGCCCCGTGGCGGTGGACATCGCGGTGGATATTCCAGATCGCGCTACAGCCAAGCCAATGGTGGACACTGCCAAGCAAAAACCCTTGTCTGCCGCCGCAGGTTTAGATGCCAAAGAAGAAGTGGTGCCAGAGATCAAACCCAAGGCCGATGTGAAGCCAGATGTTGCTGTGGCCACAGCTGCGGCAGCTGCCGCCACTGCCACAGTGGCCGCGGTGACGCCCAAAGCGCCAACTGCGCCAACTGCCCCATCTGCCCCATCTGCCCCATCTGCGCCAGAGCCAGCCAAGGTGGACGCAAAAACTGATGCCAAGGCAGACATCAAGACCGAATCCAAGCCCAGCGAGAGCAAAGACACTGGCGCTCGCTTTGTGGTGCAAGCGGGGACGTTTTCGGATGACGCCAAATTGCGCGAAGTGCGCAGCAAGCTCGAAAAAGCAGGCATCACCACGTATACCCAAGTCATTGAGGGCAAAGAAGGGCGTCGCGTGCGTGTGCGCGTGGGTCCTTTCACCAAACGTGACGAGGCTGACAAAATGGCCAACAAGATCAAGCAGTTGCAATTGCAGCCGCAGGTCTTGACGCTGTAACGCGCAATATGGATTTGCTTTCGGCCGTAGATTGGATTCTGCTGGCCGTTTTGGCCCTGTCGTTTTTGCTGGGGCTGTGGCGCGGCATTGTGCAAGAAGTGCTGTCGCTGGCGGGTTGGGTGGCAGCTTTTTATGTGTCACAGATGTATGCCCCAATGGCAGCCGCGTGGTTGCCCATGGAGGGCAGCAGCCAAATGTTGCGTTACGCCGCCGGTTTTGTGGTGGTGTTTGTCACGGTGCTCGTGGCCACGGTGTTGGTCAGTTTTGTGGTGAAGAAATTGATCTCAGCGGTGGGCCTGGGGCCTTTGGACCGCTTGCTGGGAAGCTTGTTTGGATGCATGCGCGGTGTGGTCATTTTGTTGGCTGTGACTGTGTTGGTGGGCATGACGCCCATGCGCGAGACTGAAGGCTGGAAGCAGTCCCAAGGTGCGCGATGGTTGCAACAGTTGTTGCATGTGTTGAAGCCGGTGTTACCGGCTGATTTTGGAAAGTACCTCCCCTAATGTGTGGCATCGTCGGCGTTGCAAGCAACGCACCTGTCAACCAGTTGATTTATGACGCCTTGTTGCTCTTGCAACACCGCGGCCAAGATGCTGCAGGCATCGTCACCCAACTGGACCGTAAATTCTTCATGCACAAAGCCAAAGGCATGGTGCGTGACGTGTTCCGCACCCGCAACATGCGCGCCTTGCCTGGCAACAACGGTTTGGGCCAAGTGCGTTACCCCACGGCAGGCAATGCGTTCAGCGAGGAAGAGGCCCAGCCTTTTTACGTGAATGCGCCTTTCGGTTTGGTGTTGGTACACAACGGCAACTTGACCAACGCCCACGCTTTGAAATCAGAGCTGTTCTCCGAAGACCACCGCCACATCAACACCGAGAGTGACTCTGAGGTGCTGCTCAACGTGTTGGCCCACGAGATTGACAAAACCACTCGCGGCTTGTCTTTGAAGCCCGCCGATGTTTTTGAAGCCGTGCGCCGCGTGCACCGCCGCATCCAAGGTTCTTACGCGGTGGTGTCCATGATTGCGGGCCACGGTTTGCTGGCGTTTCGCGACCCGTTTGGCATACGCCCTTTGTGCATTGGCCGTGGCGCGGATGGCACTTACATGGTGGCCAGCGAATCAGTGGCGCTGGAGGGCACAGGCCATGTGTTTGAGCGAGATATCGCGCCTGGTGAAGCTGTTTACATCGACTTGGCTGGTCAAGCGCACTTCATGCAGTGTGCCGACACATCGCAGCTCAAGCCTTGCATCTTTGAATACGTTTATTTGGCTCGTCCTGACTCGACGATGGACGGTATTTCGGTCTACCAAGCGCGTTTGAACTTGGGTGAGACCTTGGCCAAACGTGTGATCTCGGTTGTGCCGCCGACCGACATTGACGTGATCATTCCGATTCCCGAATCCAGCCGACCCAGCGCCACACAGCTGGCGCATTTGTTGGGCGTGCCTTACCGCGAAGGGTTTGTGAAAAACCGTTACGTGGGCCGCACCTTCATCATGCCTGGTCAGGGTGTTCGTAAAAAATCGGTGCGCCAAAAGCTCAACGTGATTGCCAGCGAGTTCAAAGGTCGCAACGTGCTGCTGGTGGACGACTCCATTGTGCGCGGCACGACCAGTCGCGAAATTGTGCAAATGGCGCGCGACGCCGGTGCACGCAAGGTGTATTTGGCCAGCGCTGCACCACCTGTGCGATTCCCCAACGTGTATGGCATTGACATGCCCACGCCTGAAGAGCTGGTGGCGCATGACCGCACGGTCGAGCAAATTCGCGAGCTCATTGGTTGCGACGCTTTGATTTACCAAGATGTGGAAGCCATGAAGCAAGCGGTGCTCTCGGCTACTGCACCTGGCGCACCCAAGCTCGATGGTTTTGATGCCTCGTGTTTTGACGGTGTGTATGTGACGGGCGATGTGTCGTTGAGTGATATCGTGCGTTTGAACGAAAAACGTGTGGGCCAAGAAGAGGGCGCTGAAGACAACTCGCGACTCGCTCTGCCCAACCCTTCGGAGTAACTTCTGTATGAGCCAACACCCTTTGCCCCCTGATTTGCACTTGGAAACCTTGGCTGTGCGTTTGGCCGCAGACCGCAGCCAGTATGGTGAAAACTCGGAAGCCCTGTACCTGACCAGCGGTTATGTGCAGCCCTCGGCAGAGGCTTCGGCGCGTCGCTTTGCGGGTGAGGAAGAGGGCTACACCTATGGCCGCTCAGGCAACCCCACCGTCAGCAGCTTTGAGATGCGCTTGGCCGCATTGGAGGGCACTGAAGCCGCGCTGGCTACTTCGTCGGGCATGTCGTCTGTGATGTTGATGTTGTTCAGTTTGCTCAAAGCGGGCGACCATGTGGTGTATTCGCAGTCCATGTTTGGCTCCACCCTCAAGCTCATTGGCTCTGAGTTTGCACGGTTTGGTGTGGAATCCACCGTGGTGTCGCAAACCAATTTGGCTGAGTGGCAAGCGGCGATTCGCCCCAATACCAAAATCTTGTTTGCCGAGACGCCCACCAACCCCTTGACTGAGGTGTGTGACATCGCCGCCTTGGCTGACATGGCACACAACGCGGGCGCTTTGCTGGCGGTCGACAACTGTTTTGCCACGCCCATTTTGCAACGCCCCATGGCGATGGGGTCTGACATCGTCATGCACTCGGGCACCAAGTATTTGGACGGCCAAGGCCGTGTGATGGCGGGCGCTTTGTGTGCCAGCGAACAGCTGATCAAAGAAAAGTTTTTGCCCGTCATGAAGAACAGTGGCATGGTGTTGTCGCCTTTCAATGCTTGGGTGGTGCTCAAAGGCTTGGAGACCTTGGACATTCGCATGCGTGCCCAAAGCGCACACGCTCACGCGATGGCTTTGTGGCTGGAGCAACACCCTGCGGTATCGCGCGTGTACTACCCTGGCTTGGCCAGCCACCCGCAGCACGACTTGGCCATGCAGCAGATGTCTGGCATGGGCGGTGCGGTCTTGTCCTTTGATGTGAAGGCTGCTGACCCGCAGCAGGCGCGCATGCGCGCCTTTCATGTGCTCGACAGTTTGCGCACGCTCTCGCTGTGTACCAATTTGGGCGACACCAAAACGTTGCTCACGCATCCCGCCAGCACCTCGCATGGCAAGCTGTCAGAAGACCAGCGCCAAGCCGCAGGCATTGGCCAAGGCATGGTTCGTTTGGCAGCTGGCTTGGAGCATTTAGACGACATGAAGGCCGACCTCTTGCGCGGCCTCGATACCCTTTGATTTTCATTTTTGCATGACCAAAACTCGCACCCGTTTCGCGCCATCGCCCACTGGCTTTATTCACCTCGGCAACATTCGCTCGGCCTTGTACCCTTGGGCGTTTGCACGCGCAACCGGTGGCGACTTTATTTTGCGCATTGAAGACACAGACCTTGAGCGATCCAATCAAGCCTCGGTAGACGTCATCATCGAGGGTATGAAGTGGTTGGGCCTGGACCACGACGAAGGTCCGTTCTACCAAATGCAGCGCATGGACCGCTACAAGGCCGTGCTGGAAGACCTCAAAGCCGCTGGCCATGTCTACCCCTGCTACATGAGCATGGAAGCGCTCGATGCCCTGCGCGAACAGCAAATGGCCAACAAAGAAAAGCCACGCTACAACGGCACTTGGCGACCCGAGCCAGGCAAGACCTTGCCCGCCATTCCTGAAGGCGTGAAGCCTGTGTTGCGCTTCAAAAACCCGCAAGGCGGCGCTGTCGTTTGGGAAGACAAAGTCAAAGGCCGCATCGAAATCAGCAATGACGAGTTGGACGACCTGGTCATTGCCCGCCCCGATGGCACGCCCACCTATAACTTTTGCGTGGTGGTAGACGACATCGACATGGGCATCACCCACGTCATCCGAGGTGACGACCATGTGAACAACACGCCTCGGCAAATCAACATCTTCAAAGCGCTGGGCAAAGATACCCCAGTGTACGCCCACTTACCCACTGTGCTCAACGAGCAGGGCGAGAAGATGAGCAAGCGCAGTGGCGCCAAAGCTGTCACGCAATACCGCGACGAGGGCTACTTGCCTGACGCGATGATCAACTACTTGGCGCGTTTGGGTTGGAGTCACGGCGATGACGAAATTTTCAGCCGTGCGCAATTCTTAGAGTGGTTCAACCTCGACCACTTGGGCCGAAGTGCTGCGCAGTTTGACGAAGCCAAGCTCAAGTGGGTGAATGCTCAGCACTTGAAGGCGATGGCAGATGAGGCGTTGGCTGCTTTGGTGAGCGCTGAGCTTGCCAAGCTCGGCATCACTGCCGATGATCGATTGCCGGCCATTTGTGGCTTGTTCAAAGACCGTTGTGACACCTTGTTGGTATTGGCTGATTGGGCGAAGGCTTTTTATCTTGATGTCACCCCGCTGTCGGAAGATGTGACCCAACACATCACGCCAACTGCCTTGCCTGCGCTAGATGCATTAGCCAACAAACTTGAAGCCTTGGTTGAGTGGAATACCGCCAACGTCAGCGCGGCATTCAAAGCGGTGTTGACAGAGCAAGGTTTAAAAATGCCGCAGCTCGCCATGCCTGTGCGCGTGTTGGTCATGGGCACACCGCAAACGCCCTCGGTAGACGCTGTTCTTTGGCTCTGCGGCAAAGAAAAAGTTTTGGCACGTTTGACGAAACGATGAAAATTTAGCTATACTACCGTTCTCGACACCCAACGGGGGTATAGCTCAGCTGGGAGAGCGCTTGCATGGCATGCAAGAGGTCAGCGGTTCGATCCCGCTTACCTCCACCAAAATGTTGAGACGTTTCGAAAGAAACAACAAGTTTTTAAACAAACAGTCCAGGTTTTGACCCTATCGTCTAGAGGCCTAGGACATCACCCTTTCACGGTGAGTACCGGGGTTCGAATCCCCGTAGGGTCGCCAAGTTTTGTAGCACTTGGCTTTGGTTGCTCAGGCAACTAAGCAGAAGTTACAGCTATCAGGAGTGGTAGTTCAGTTGGTTAGAATACCGGCCTGTCACGCCGGGGGTCGCGGGTTCGAGTCCCGTCCACTCCGCCAGTAAGTTAGAAAAAATGCGCCTTCGGGCGCATTTTTCATTTCTGCTTTCGGATGTTTGATGGATCAAGCCGCCTTATTCGCGCCAATCGATCACCATCTTCAAGCATTGCGGATCACCAAAAGCGACTTCGTAGGCCTGCTGGGCATGGATTGCTTTTTCTGTGTGGGTAATCAGGCCATCGAGTGGCAAACTGCCATCATGAAACATGGCCGCAACGGCATCGAGATCATGCTTTTTCCATTGCGCTGCGATGCGAATGCAGGCCTCGCGCATGAAGGCGGGGGCATACGCAAAAGACAGGTCTTGTTTGTAAAAGCCAGCGAGAACCACTTCGCCACCCGGTGCCATCTTGGGTATCACGCGATTCAAAATGGCCGCGTCGCCACTGACATCGCAAATGCATCTGTAATCTTTGCGTGTGTCTGCATCGGGATGTATGACTTCATAGCCCATGGCACCAGCTTGACGGATGGCTTGTGTTTCCCAAACCACTGGAGCGGGCTTTCCCGCTGCTACCACCATGCGCGCCAATAGGCGGCCCATGATGCCGTGCCCAATGATCAAATCTGGATAGGCCAATGGGGCGTCCTCTGGGCCCACCGTGAACACATGGTGCGCAGTGGCTGCCAAGGCTAAGAGCACGCCTTTGTTACCCAAAGACGGGTCAAGTTTGACAGCGCGATCATGCTTGACCACCAGACGCGCACCCGAGCCGCCAAAGATGTTTTGCACACCTTGGAAGGCATAAGACCCGGGTAAAAAAACCTGATCCCCTTTTTGAAGATCAGAAACTTCTGCGCCCATATGGACGATGGTGCCCACTGTTTCATAGCCAGGCACCAAGGGGTAAGACAAGCCAGGAAAGGCGGGCATGGTGCCCTCCCATAACAAGCGCTCAGTGCCTGTGCTGATGCCACTGAAGGAAACTTCAACTTCTAAATCGAGTGGCCCCATGGGCGCGAGCTCAAGTTCTCGAACACTGAGGATTTTTGGGGCTTCAAAAACAATGGCTTTGGCTTTCATGCGATCAATTCAGAGTGAGATGGATGTGTCCTGTCAAAGCCTGGACCGTGTACATGCTTGCAAGCAGTCAGCAGGCGCAGCATGCATCCACAAAGGCTTTAAGGGGTTAAATGCATAATGTGACAAAGAAATACAGGTTTGTAAATCACGCATCGTATGTCTAAATTTTTTGATCTTGGCGGGGTTATTTTGGCAAGCGTTTTGGTCTCAATGGGTTTACTTTACGGCTTGTGGGCCCCCGACTTGACATTGTCTGAGTTGAAGCACCGCTATGGGTCTGATTCACTGCAAGCGGTGCAAGTGGATGGGTTGACGATTCACTACAAAGATACCGGTCCCAAAGACGCACCTGTGGTTTTGCTGTTGCATGGTTTCGGTTCAAGCCTGCAAACTTGGGATGTTTGGGCCGCTCAGTTAGAGACGCAATACAGGGTGATTCGGCTGGATTTGCCCGGTTTTGGCCTGACTGGGCCCAGCCCGCTGCATGATTATTCAGAGGCCAGCGATGTGGCCACGTTGACGCATTTTGTCGACAAGTTGGGGGTGTCTGGCTTTTCAGTCATCGGACATTCCATGGGCGGAAAAATGGCTTGGGGCCTTGCCGCCGCTGAGCCAGATCGCGTGAAGGCCTTGGTGCTGATGGCGCCTGATGGATTTCCTGAAGCCAAAGACATTGGCAGCAAGCCTTATGCAATGCCCTCAATCATGGGTGTGATCAAATTTTCTTTGCCCAAGTTCTTGGTTCGTAAATCCATTGAGCCGGCATTTTTTGATGCCAATGCTTTGAGTGACAGCTTGGTGGATCGCTATTACGACATGCTTCGGGCGCCCGGTGTTCGCGCTGCCATTTTGGAGAGATCGAACCAAACCATTTACACAGATCCTGTGCCGCGCTTGAAGAAAATCACGGCGCCCACCTTGCTTGTTTGGGGTGAGCAAGATCAGATGATTCCCAGCAGCAATGCCCAAAGCTATGCCCAAGTGTTGTCGACTTCGAAGACAGTGCTGTTGCCCAAGTTAGGTCATCTGGTTCAGGAAGAACAGCCACAAATTGCTTTGGCGCACGTTGTTGTGTTTTTAAACACAACACTCAAGCGTCTCAATTGATGTCAGGCCAACCGCTTCAAGTGTCTTTTAGCCGTAAGTGGATGTGTTGAATTGTTCGCCAAGAAAAGAACAAGACAACTGGGGTGCACAACCCCGCCAGCAGTTCGGGATTGATGTTGAGCCCATAGGCTTTCATGGCTTTCCCAACGAACAAGGCTAAGCTAACAACATAGTAAGTGATTGCGGCAATCGACAAGCCCTCCACGGTGGCCTGGAGTCTGAGTTGCAGCTCTTGTCCGCGGGTCAACTTTTCTAGCAATTGACGGTTGTGGGCCTCAGCCGCAATCTCCACCCGGGTTCGCAACAGGGCGCTGGCTCTGGCCACCCGTTCGGCCAAGGCCGACAACCTCTCGGCGGTCACTTTGACGGTTGCTATGGCTGGCGCCAAACGGCGTTGCATGAATTCGCCAACGGTCTGCATGCCAGACAAAGGTTGTTCGCGCATTTCGGAGATACGTTCACGCACAATCGCGTCATAGGCCAGCGCGGCTGAGAAGCGATAGCTGTGCTCAGCCGTGATGCTTTCAACTTGGGCCGCCAAAGTTGCCAAGTCGTTCATCAATACTTCGTCGCTGTCATTCTGTTTTTCAAGCCGATTGGTAATTTCCACCAGCTTCACTTCGGTATCGCGCAGCTTGGCTGACAGCTGTTTTGCGATCGGCAGGCTCAGCAAAGACATGATGCGGTAAGTCTCTAGCTCCAGCAGCCTTTGTGCAATCCGCCCCGCACGATTTTCAGAAGTCTCGGCTGCCGCAAGCACCAAAATTCGTTCAAAACCATCTGACCCAATTTTCAAGTTGGTCATCAGGTGGGAGTGCGATTGGTTGTCCGACGTGCGCCCCATTTTTGAGCCAATCATCGTTCCATGCCCCAGCCACTTTTTTGCTTTGTAAAACGCGTCAGGGTCGTCTATCCCTTCATTTAAAAAGCCCAAATGAATGGCAGTGATGGTTTTGCCTGGAATGGTTTTCAGCCATTCGTTCCCAGTGGCTGCATGTCTGCCCAGTTCGGGCAAATCGCTTC
>JAIXRH010000017.1 GCA_027485285.1 Comamonadaceae bacterium
CCCAAGCGGTGCGCAGGGTGTTTGGCCAGCCTGGCTGTGCGAACCTCATCCACTGTACGGCCCTCGCGTTGGGCTTGTGCTGCAAAGTTGCTGGCGAGCCGTGCGGTGTCGAAAGTGCCCGGCAGCAGGTTGTTGATGGTCACACCCTGGCCGACGGTTGTGCGTGCCAAGCCTGACACAAATCCGGTCAAACCACTTCGTGCGCCATTGGACAAGCCCAAGCCGTCGACTGGCGCTTTGACTGCACTGGAGGTGATGTTGATGATGCGACCAAAACCGCGCGACATCATGCCATCGACTGTGGCCTTGATCAGCTCAATGGGCGCGAGCATGTTGGCGTCGAGCGCTTTGATCCAAGCATCTCGGTCCCAATTGCGAAAGTCACCCGGGGGTGGGCCGCCTGCATTGGTGACGAGGATGTCGAATTCAGGGTGTTGCATCAAAATTTTCTGACGGCCTTCGGCGCTTGTCACATCTGCTGTGACAGCATGTACCCGACCTGAATTGAGTGCGCGTAAAGCGTCCGCAGCTTTGAACAAAGGACCTTCGGTGCGAGCGGCGATGACCACCTCGACCCCCTCAAGTACCAATGCTTTGGCGCATGCAAAGCCAAGACCTGCGCTGGCGCCGCAGACCAAGGCCTTTTTCCCGGTGATCCCTAAATCCATGTGAGCTGCTCTCTGTGCGTGAGTGTCAATATTCAGGCGCTTGCCCAAGGCAAGGGGCTTTCGTTCAGACCCCAGTAAAAACTTTTTTGACTGGTGTATTCCAGTATTCCCATCCGCCCTTTTTCTCGGCCCGTGCCACTGAGCTTGACCCCGCCAAAGGGTGTGCTGACGGAGAAAAGCTTGTAGGTGTTGATCCAAACCGTGCCAGTTTTGAGAGCGCTGCCGATGCGCCAAGCGGCTTTGTAATCGCGGGTCCAAATGCCGGACGCCAAACCGTACACGTTGTCGTTGCATTGGGCCACTAAGTCGGCTTCATCATGCCAAGGCAACAAGGCGAGGACAGGGCCAAAAATTTCTTCTTGGCACATGCGCGCGGTGTTGGGCAAACCTTCGATCACGGTGGGCAGGTAGAAGCTGCCTTGATCAAAGAGGCCACCTTCAGGGCGATGACCGCCATGCAAAATTCGGCCACCCTCGTCGACACCAAGCTGCACATAACGCTCAATTGACGCACGATGACTGAGGTTGACCAAGGGCCCCATTTGTGTGCGCTCATCAGCAGGGTCACCAACGCGTAAACCTTGCACGCCAGCCAGCAAGCGACGCTTGAACGCGTCATACACGCTGGCATGCACAAAGGCTCGTGAGCCAGCAATGCACGATTCGCCAGAGGAGCTAAAGATCCCATAAAGCACGCCCGCCACAGCATGGTCAAGGTCGGCATCTGCGCAGACGATGGTCGGCGATTTTCCACCAAGCTCCAGCGACGTTGGCATGAGTTTTTCAGCGGCCAAGCGCTGAATGCCCAAGCCCACATGGGTACCACCCGTGAATGCGATGCGTTGAATGAGTGGGTGCCTGACCAAGGCATCGCCCACGATGGAACCTTTGCCTGGCAAGACGCTGATGATGCCATCCGGCACGCCAGCATCTTGAGCAATTTTGGCCAACTCGATGGCCATTCGTGGCGTGATTTCGGCAGGCTTGAACACCACGGCGCAACCCGCAGCAAGCGCAGGTGCCATTTTTTGTGCTTCACTGGCAATCGGTGAGTTCCAAGGCGTGATGGCACCTACCACCCCCAGCGGTTCGTGCACGCTCATGGTCATGTAGTCGCCACGTGCGGGTGTGAGTGTGTCTTCCCATGTTTCACAGGCAGCGGCAAAGAATTGGAAGGTGCCTGCAGCGCTGGCCACCAGGGCTCGGGTTTCGCTGATGGGTTTGCCATTGTCTAAACGTTGCAGTTGCGCCAGTTCCTCACTGCGCGAGCGGATGCCTGATGCAATGCGGTGCAAGATGCCCGCGCGCTCATGGCGTTTTAAATTGGCCCATGCGGGCTGATGGCGTGCGCGTTCTGCAGCGTGTACGGCCTCATCTACATCAGCCACGGTGGCGGCATTCAAACGCGCGACGGTGCTGCCGTCAGCCGGGTATTCAGTGGTGTATTCAGGGCCCGAGGCATTGCGCCAACGCCCTGCAATGAAGGATGAAAGGTGATCTGTCATGACTTGCTCACAAAGTGACCGCAGCGCTGCGGTTGTGCAAAAAACGAAGCGCTGACAACACAGTCAGGGCCGAGGTTTTGGGGTTGTCTGCCAGCGGTTTGCCACGCATGGTCAGTTGCATTTCGCCAAAGGCGCCACGCACCACAATTTCGTGGATGTTTTCGGTCACGTTGGGGTCAGCAATCAAACGGACTTGCGTGGCATCCAGTCCCATGCCAGCCAAAGAGACAGTGGCTGCGACATTGGCATTTTTTGGATACAGACGAGCCGCCTCACGTGCGCTGGCTTGCAAGATGACAGTGGCTTCTTGAAGTGTGTCGAGGTTCACCACTTGTTCAGCCGGTGAACCACGCCAGCCACTGGGTGGTTTGCGCCCGGTGTAGGTGACCTCGGTCAGTCCCCCTAAGCGAGCCGCAGCTATGGCGTCTATGCCACCGATCGCGCCTGACAGCAAATGCACTTGGGTTTGGCCTTGGTCTGCAGCGTGCGCCAATTGCTCGGCTAAGCCTGCATCTGACAAGGCGCCAACCGATAGCACGGCGCATTCAATGCCGTTTGCCAGTGCCGGCAAAACGTGCTGCACGAGGGCTGAATGGCCAGCGCATTCGAGCACCAAGCGACTGGTGGTGGGGACGTGGTCCGTCACATGAACGGTGTCGCCAAGTTCGTTCTGCAGTGCTGCCACTCGCCCCTGCGAGACCACGATGTGGGTGATGCGGGTTTGGCTGAATGTCTGCAAGCGTTGAAAGATAGAACGTCCGATGGCGCCAAAGCCAATCAGTGTCACGTCTTGAGTTGCGCGTGGCATCGGTCAGTCTTTTTTCAAGATGGGGCCAGCGAACTTGACCGCAAAAGGACCCCAACGGTTCATATCAACCTCGACCACCACGGTGCCGGTCGCTGCAAAGGCTTGTTGCAAAACGGCTTGCGTTTGTGATGGCTCCGACAAAGCCAAGTGCGTGACTTTGAGACTTGCACAAAATTGTGCGAAGTCTGGCGTGTGCAAGTCGACATAGCAATGGCGGCTGCCATAGATGTCGTCTTGGATGTTTCGGATCACGCCGTAGCGGCTATCGTTCATGAGCAGCACCACCAAGTTGGCTTTTTCTTGCACGGCACAGGCCAGCTCGCCAACGTTCAGCATAAAACCACCATCGCCCACCAAGGCCACAGTTTTGCGACCCAGCTGGTGTTCTGTATCGGCAATGGCGGTGCCAATGGCCATGGCCAAGCCTTGACCAATACCACCGCCCAGCGCGTGCACGCCTGCACGTGGATGATCCAGCGCTGGCGCACGGTTGCCCCACATGGTATTTGACAAGGTAATGTCGCGCACCCACCACAAGGCATGGCCCGCTTGTTTGGCGACGGCATTTTTCAAAGTGACGTAAGCGCCTAGCGTGGCATCGACCAAACTTGCGGCTTCGGTACGCGCTTGATGGACGTCTTTTTGCAACGCAGGGTCAACTTGCATATGGCCTTCGAGCAAGTCGGCCAAGGCGTTGAGGGTGTGGGTGGCATCACCTTGGACAAAGTAATCACTTTGATAGCCACGGTTGTGCGCCAGGGCATTGGCGTCAATGCGATAGAGCTTGGCGGGTAGCTTGAGTTTGTAGCGCAAGGTCTCATTGCTGCGCAGGCGCGAGCCCACCACCAACATGCTGTCGCAGCTTTGGTACAGCAACTCAGCTGGTTTTTGCAGGTTGTAAGAACCCAACGAGGCGGGGTGATCTTCAGCCAGTACGCCACGTCCTTGGACCGACGTCACGACCCCCCAGCCCATGTTGACAAAGCGTTCGACGGCCGATCCCGCTGCGCGAGCGCCTCCGCCTAGCCACAGCAAAGGACGCTTGGCGGTGCGCAAGCGCTCGGCCAAGGCTTGCACTTCAGAAGCCAGCGCCACCACGGGTGGAACGGGGAGGGGCGTGATTTCTGGCGGCAGGTCCATCAAGAGCCCTTGCACGTCGATCGGAATTTCAATACTCACGGGTCCGCAGGGTGCGGTGAAGGCCAAGCGGACAGCTTCACGCAACGTTGCCAAGGCGGTTTCAGGGTTGCGGATGCGAAAAGCGGCTTTGCCCACAGCTTGCAGCATGGCCACTTGTGCAGGAGCCTCGTGGATGTAGCCCAGATCGCGGTCCAAGTAAGGCGATTCGATTTGGCCCGTCAAGTGCAGAAGCGGCGTGCCAGCTGTGAGGGCTTCGATCATGGCGCCTGCCGCATTGCCAGCGCCTGTGCCAGTGCTGGTGACGCACACGCCTAAGGTGCCTGTGACGCGTGCATACGCGTCTGCCATGTTGCAAGCGCCGGCTTCTCCGCGTGCTGACACAAAGCGGATTTTTTGCCGGCGGTGGAAGGCATCCAAGATCGGCATGTTGTGAATCGAGATCACACCAAAGGCGGCCTTCACACCGCATTGCTCTAAAAATCGGGTGGTCAATTCGCCAACGGTAATTTGTGCGGTTGCGAGGGGTGTGGTCATGTCGTGCTGGTTTTCTGGAGATGGCTGATGCGTTGCGTCAATTGCGCAGCTGCCGATTGAACATGGGAGACCAAGGTCTGCGCTTGCTCAGGGGCTATTGTTTGCGCAGGCACCGTGATGCTGATGGCTGCGACAACTTGATGTTGGTCATTGAAAACCGGTGCAGCAATGGTGGAGATGCCTGTCTCAAAACCGCCTTGACTCAAACCAAAACCGTTCGCACGGTCTGTGTCGATCAGGGCTTTGAGCTGAGTCAACGACACCGGTGTTTTGTCGGTGTACTTGGGTAACGATGTTTCTGGGTAGAGTTTTTTCAGATCGGCCATGTCGAGGTCTGACAAAAGCAACCGACCCAACACGGTGGCATGGGCAGGCAAACGTGCACCGACTTGAATGGAGTGGAACAAGGCGCTGTGGCCAGCAGCTTTGACCACAAAGACCACTTCACGACCGTCGCGAACCACGAGATGCGCCGAGTAGCCGGAAAGGTCACGCAGCTGTTCGATCACGGGTCGGCCATACTCGTTGAGCTCCATGGAAGCCAAAAACTCAAAACCCAAGCGAAGCACACCAATGCCGAGTTTGTAATTGTTTGAATCACCGACGCGCTCCACATATCCCGAGCGTTCCAGGGTGTGCAAGATACGAAACACCGAAGCGCGTGGCAAAGCCATGCTGCGGGCCAAGTCAGCACCTGTCAGCGTGGGCGTCATGCGATTAAATTGGCCTAGCAGCTCCAGTCCGCGCTGCAGCGCGGGCACCAAGTATTTGTCGTCTGAGGTGGCGTTCATGCTGTGGTTTTTTCGGCGAGACCGATGAAGGCGTTGACAGCAGCGGCAGCTTCTAGCGCACAAGCATGACCCACCTCTCCCAAGTCGTGCCAATCCACACCGCATTCGGCGGCCAATGATTGGCAGCTGGCCACAGGGGTGATGCCGTCAGCATGGCCGCTGGCGATGCCCAAGGGGACCTTGCAACGTTTCAAATCGCTGGCGATATGGCCCTGCGAGAGCATGTGCGTGGCTTGCGTGTAACCCGAGGGGATCACCTGCGCCATCAGCTCCCGCACAAAAGCCAGTTGAGCTGGATTGGCATGGGATGACAGCATGGCCGCACTGCGTTGCTGCGCCATCCCTTGCGGGCCAAGGGTGTGCAGTGCTTGTAATCGGTCTTGGCGCTTTTGTTGGCGCAGCACTGGATCTGCTAATCCATAGCCTTGCGCTGGTGCTAGCAGTGTGAGACGCGACACGCGAGCCAGTTGCGCCGCTGCAGCGCTGGCGGCCATCAAGGCGCCTAGAGAATGCCCAACCAAGTTCACAGGATGTTTGAGCCCCAAGGCATCCAACCAAGACCAAATGCGCTGTGCATAGTCCTGGGCTACAGGTTCATCCGCCGTCACAGGATCTGATGTGCCATAACCTGGCGCCTCCCACGCCACAACACCCACGTGATCGGCGTGATGCGCGGCGGCCTCCAGTTGCATCAACCAACTGCCAGAGCCAGAGCCGATGCCGTGCAGCAGCACATGGG
>JAIXRH010000005.1 GCA_027485285.1 Comamonadaceae bacterium
GGTGGCCAGCGGCGAGTGCGGCATGGCCGTGACCAACACCTATTACTTGGCGCGCTTGATGCGCGCCACCAACCCCGCCGACAAAGCCGTGGCCGAGCGCGTGGGCGTGGTGTTTCCCAACCAACAAAGCTGGGGCACGCATGTGAACGTGGCCGGCGGTGCAGTGGCGCGTTACGCGAAGAACCCAACCAATGCCGTGAAGTTTTTGGAATACCTCGTCAGCCCCGACGCACAAAACCACTTTGCCAACGGCAACAACGAGTGGCCCGTGGTCAAAGGCATGAAGCTGGACAACCCAGCCCTCAAAGCCATGACTGGCGGCAGCTTCAAAAGCGAGCTGGTACCCATCAGCGCCGTGGGCATGAACCAAATCAAGGTGCAACAAATGCTGGACCGCGTGGGCTTTAAGTAATTGGTCTGCAAATTTTGACCCACTGATGACGATTGGACAGCGCGTCTCATGGTTGTTTCAATCGGGCCCATTGAGACAAACAATCAGGGTTTTTACTTTTAGGGTTTACCATTCCTGTCAATGAGTTTGACTCATTCGATAGTTTTTATCATTCACCCAAAGGAAACCACATGTCTTTGATCAACACCCAAGTTCAGCCTTTCAAAAACCAAGCCTTCCACAACGGCAAATTCATCGAAGTGACCGAAGCCAGCCTCAAAGGCAAATGGAACGTGTTCATTTTCATGCCAGCCGCTTTCACCTTCAACTGCCCCACAGAAATCGAAGACGCGGCTGACAACTACGCCGCCTTCCAAAAGGCAGGCGCTGAGGTGTACATCGTCACCACCGACACGCACTTCTCACACAAAGTGTGGCACGAGACCTCGCCTGCTGTGGGCAAAGCCAAGTTCCCATTGGTCGGTGACCCCACTCACAAGTTGACACGCGCATTTGGCGTGCACATCGAAGAAGACGGCTTGGCCTTGCGCGGCACGTTCGTGATCAACCCCGAAGGCATGATCAAAACCATGGAAGTGCATTCCAACGAAATCGCGCGTGACGTGTCTGAAACATTGCGCAAGTTGACTGCTGCTCAGTACACCGCCGCTAACCCAGGCCAAGTGTGCCCAGCGAAGTGGAAAGAAGGCGCGAAGACTTTGGCTCCTTCCATCGACTTGGTCGGCAAGATCTAATTTTTGCTTCCGTTAAACCCTGCTGATGCAGGGCAGCATTCGAAGCACCCTGCTCACGCAGGGCGTTGACCGCAGCGCATTCTGGCCACAAGCTGGCATGCGTTGTACTCAGCGAATCACCCCCAACCTTTTAAGCCTCAAGGACAGCGCCACAAGCGCATGACCTTGGGTTAATGCACCCCGAAATAGGAGAACACCATGCTCGACGACGCACTCAAAACACAACTCCAACAATACCTTGGCATGCTGCGCCAGCCCATCCGCTTGGTCGCCTCACTCGACGACAGCGAAACCGGCAAAGACATGGGCGAGTTGCTCAACACCATCGTGGGCCTGTCTGACAAAGTCACCCTCGACACCTCGGGCAACGACGCACGCAAGCCCTCATTTGCTGTGGTGCGCGAAGGCGAAACCCAAGGCGTGCGCTTTGCAGGTTTGCCTCTCGGCCATGAGTTCACCTCTTTGGTGCTGGCCTTGTTGTGGACCGGCGGCCACCCACCCAAGGTGGAACAAGAGGTGATCGACAGCATCAAAGGCCTGGATGGCGACTTCAACTTTGAGGTCTACATGTCCCTGAGCTGCCACAACTGTCCCGACGTGGTGCAAGCGCTCGCGCTCATGGCCATCGTCAACCCCAAGGTCAAGACCGTGGTGATCGAGGGCGGCGCGTTCCAGAAGGAAGTGGAAGACCGCCAAATCATGGCGGTGCCCATGGTGTTCTTGAACGGCCAAGTGTTTGGCTCAGGCCGCATGAGCGTGGAAGAAATCGTCGCCAAGCTCGACACCAACGCCGCAGCGCGCGACGCGGTGAAGATGAGCGAAAAAGCCCCTTACGACGTGTTGATCGTGGGCGGTGGCCCAGCCGGTGCAGCAGCTGCGGTGTACGCCGCACGCAAAGGCATTCGCGTGGGCATTGCGGCTGAGCGGTTTGGCGGTCAGCTGAACGACACCATGTCGATTGAAAACTACATCTCGGTGTTAGAGACCAACGGCCCCAAACTGGCCGCCGACTTGGAAGCACAAGTGCACCATTACGGCGTGGACATCATGGCCATGCAACGCGCCAGCAAAATTGTGCCTGCCTCCGAAGAAGGCGGCATGACAGAAGTGCACTTAGAAAACGGCGGCGTGCTCAAAGCCAAAAGCGTGATCTTGTCCACCGGGGCACGCTGGCGCAATGTGAACGTGCCCGGCGAGGCTGAATACAAGAACAAAGGCGTGGCCTACTGCCCGCATTGCGACGGCCCCTTGTTCAAAGGCAAGCGCGTGGCGGTGATTGGTGGCGGCAACTCAGGCGTAGAAGCCGCCATCGACTTGGCCGGTTTGGTTGAACACGTGACCTTGATTGAATTTGCCGACCAGCTCAAGGCCGATGCCGTGTTGGTCAACAAGCTGAAAAGCTTGCCCAACGTGACCATCCACGCCAACGCCCAAACCACCGAGATCACCGGCGAAGGTGGCAAGGTCAATGGCTTGCGCTACAAAGACCGCGCCACCGATGATGTGCATCACATCGCGCTCGCAGGCGTGTTTGTGCAAATTGGCTTGATACCCAACACCGAGTTCTTGAAAGGCACTTTGGAGTTAAGCAAGTTTGGCGAGATCGTGATCGATGCCAAAGGCCATACCAGCATGCCTGGCGTGTTTGCAGCGGGTGACTGCACCACCGTGCCGTACAAGCAAATCATCGTTGCTGCAGGCGAGGGCTCTAAAGCAGCTTTGTCTGCCTTTGATTACTTGATTCGTCAGCCTGCCACGGTTTGAGTTAGCCAAGCCTCTTAAAAAAGCAAGTGCCAAAGCACTTGCTTTTTTTATTTCAAATCACTGGCCAAACTCGCCAACGTATCGGCAGCAACCACCACATGTGCGGGGTAGTTGGTGTGATCACACCCCACCTTCAGTGCACCACCCGCTTTGATTGCGGCACACATGGCAGGCGTCAGCTCAAAGCGCACAAAATGAACCGCCGATGTTTTCTCTTCGTTTTCGCGGTCTAAGTCTTCATCTGCGATCGCATAAACACGCGCATGTCCTTCGACTTCAACAAACATGCGGTCTTCAATGCCAATCAAACGGGCCAACTCGCGCTTTCTCTCGTGGATGTCGGTGTACTCCAACAGCATGGTGGCTTTCCAATTGCTGCCATCTGGCATGAGTGGGGCATACGCCTCAATTTCATCCAAGATGCCTTCTTCTTCAAAGATCTTCTCGATGCGCAGCATCTCTTGAATTTGATAGCGAATGGTGGTTTCGCTTTCAAATTGAAGGTTCACGTGCTCGCCCAATTGAACGCTGCGCAATTTGCGGTGCGTGATGATGTCTGGCTTGTGCAACTTGCGCCACTTGGTGTATGCCTCAAGCGACATCAAGCTTTCAGGGGTGATGTGTCCGGTCATTTGCATGGTTTTCTTCCTATTTATTTCAAGCCGTAAGCTTTGCGAACCAAAGTGAGTGGGTGATTGAGTTCGGGTGCGCCCAGCCCGTTGTCTTCGAAGCCTTGCGCAATGTGATGCCCGCCCAAAGGACAGTCGGAACTGATGAAGTCGGGCTTGCTGCCGTCTTTCATGGTGGCCATTGCTTTGAACACCGGCTTGCCAATCTTCATGGCCATGTCGTGTGACCCTTTTTTCACACCATAAGTGCCCGCGTGCCCCGAACACCTTTCGATGGTGTTGACCTCGGTCCCGGGAATCATCTTGAGCATTTCTTCGGTTTTCTTACCGATGTTTTGGACTCGCCCGTGACACGGAATTTGATAACTCACGTTGCCCAACTGGTGTGGAAATTCTGTTTTCAACAAGCCGTCGCGCTTGCGGGCCATGAAGTATTCAAATGGATCCCACATGTGCGCCTTGACCAACTGCGTGTCAGCACAGTCTGGAAACATCAGCGGTATTTCTTGCTTGAACATCAGTGCACAGCTAGGCACAGCAGCCATGATGGCAAACCCATCTTTGGCGTATTTGGCCAGCACGGGAATATTGGCCTCTTTAGAGGCTTTGACTGACTCCAAATCACCCAGCTCCAGCTTAGGCATGCCGCAGCATTTTTCTTTCTCCACCAAGACATACGGAATGTCGTTGTGGTCCAAGATTTTCAGCAGATCGTGGCCAATGCCGGGCTCGTTGTAATTGATGTAGCACGTGGAATAAATCGCCACTTTACCGGGTGTCTTTTGGCCGTCCACCACTTGCGTTGCGCTTGCATCGGGCGCGCTTGAACGGAATTTACGCGTAGCCAATGCAGGCAGCCATGCGTGTTGATCAACACCCGCCACCGCTTCTAACGCTTGGCGTGCCACCTTGGTTTTGTTAACCGCGTTGACCGTCTGCACCACGATGGGAATCCCAGCCAGTGAACCATGCACATCGGTAGAAGCCAGCATTTGCTCTGCCATGCCGACTTCGCCTTTTTTGAACTTGATCGCTTTGGCGCGCAGCATGGTGTGCGGAAAATCCAAGTTCCATTCATGCGGCGGCGTGTAAGGACACTTGGTCATGTAGCAAAGATCGCACATGTAGCACTGGTCCACCACTTTCCAATAGTCTTGGCGTGCGACACCATCGACTTCCATCGTCGAGCTCTCGTCTACCAAGTCAAACAATATGGGGAAAGATCCACACAAACTCACACAACGGCGGCAACCGTGGCAAATGTCAAAGATGCGCTCTAGCTCGTCAAAGCATTTCTCTTCGTCATAAAAATCGGGGTTTTGCCAATCCAGTGCGTGACGCGTGGGCGCTTGCAGGTTGCCTTCTGTGGCCATGTGGGTCTCCTTTTTGTTTTGATTTCTTTTTGATTTCATAAGCCGCGCGCACACGCAGCAGCTTATGAAATCGCTGTGCGTTTTCAGCACAGCGACAAGGGGACTTAGTCCACCAACTCAGTCAACGCTTTTTGGTAACGGTTGGCATGGGAGCGTTCGGCTTTGGCCAATGTCTCAAACCAGTCAGCCACTTCATCGAAGCCTTCTTCGCGTGCTGTTTTGGCCATGCCTGGATACATGTCGGTGTACTCGTGGGTCTCACCTGCCACAGCAGATGCCAAGTTTTGACGTGTTGAACCAATTGGCATGCCGGTGGCTGGGTCGCCCGCTTGCTCTAGAAACTCTAGGTGCCCATGTGCGTGACCTGTTTCGCCTTCCGCTGTCGAGCGGAACAGGGCAGCCACATCGTTTTGACCTTCGATGTCAGCCTTGTTTGCGAAATACAGGTAACGGCGGTTGGCTTGTGATTCGCCTGCGAAGGCGTCTTTCAAACATTGCTCTGTGCGCGAGCCTTTGAGTGCGGCCATGGATGGATCTCCTTTGGATTGAACAATTACTTTGACGAAACTGTCAAAGTCCTGCGCATCCTGTCAGGCCAAAGCATGTGCATCAAATTGTTTAATTCAATCCCCGCAATTGAGCCGCCCTATCAACAAAGGGTTAACACTAGGCAAAAACAAAGATCAACGCGCCTCTGAAGCCGCCGGTTTGATCTGCAAAAGCTCAGGGTCCACTTGGTTTTCTAGGCGGTGCGACTCTTGGACAGGCTTGGGGCCTAGGCCTAAAAAGCGCAAGCTGCCGTCGTTCCACAACCAATACAGCAGGTTGGCCACAGCCAAGACATAGACCACATTGCGCAGCATCAATTTCGAGTTCATAACAACCACCTTTGTTTGTTGACTTGGCTAAACCGGCCGCACACTCAGCTCAGCGCTGCTGATGGCCTCTTGGCCCTGCTCCGTGTCCACCAGCATTGCGCCAGCGGCGTCTACGCCTCTGGCAACGCCGTGGCGACCGTCACTGAGCGTGACGTTCAAGTTGTGCAGGGCATCACGGTCATTGAAAGCATTTTGCAACGGCGCAAAGCCAGTGCGCTCAAACGCCAACAACGTGGCCAGCAAGGGCTCGGCCACTTGCATCAAGGCTTGGGGCGCGGTGATGCCGTTTTGCAAGTCTTGCAGGCCCAAGGGCGCGGTGGACAAGCCCTCGGCCAGCGGCGGCGCAATGTTGAGGCCCACGCCCACCACACAATAACGTGCTTGCTCTTGACCTTGCGCGCTGCCTGGGTCTGGGCGATGGCCCGTGCCCGAGGGCACCGCCGTCTCTATCAAAATACCCGCCAATTTGCCCCAGCCCGTGGGCATGTGAGCGGACAGAGGCGGGCGCTTGACCCACAAGTCGTTGGGCCACTTCAAGCGCACACCCAGCTCACCTTGAGGATCCAAGCTCCGCGCCAGCGACAGCCCCACGGCCAATGACAAGCCAGACCAATCGGCAGGTTTGAACATGAGGCCCAATGAGAAAGTGAGGGCATGCCCCGCTTCCCCGTGCCAGGGGCGGCCTAGGCGGCCACGGCCTGCGGTTTGGGTCTCGGCCACCAACAGCACGGGCTCGGTTTGCCCCGCGCGTGCGCGGCGCATCAACTCGGTGTTGGTGGAGTCAATCTCTGGCAGCACCTCGACCGTCAAGCCCGGCTGCTTGGCAACCATCGCGAGCCAGAGGTCTTCAGCGGGCCAAATCATGCGGCTCAGCCTTTTTTGGCTTTGGCCTTTTCGGATTTTTTGTCCGATTTTTTACCCGACCGCTTGGCGTCAGACTTCTTGGCTTTGGCATCCTTGCCTTTGGGAAATTCAGAAGTAGACGACAGCAACGTGCCACGGCACTTTTTCGCGCCACACCAGCAGGGGTATTCCAGCTTGAGCGCTTGGGTCAAGGGCGCGTCGATGACCAGGCCGTAGTCGTAGTTCAGCTCTTCGCCGGCCTTGATGTCGCGGATGGCTTTGATGAACACACGGCCATCTTCCTCATCCGGCTGGCAGCTGGGCTTGCATGAGTGGTTGATCCATCGCGAAGAATTACCGCCGTACTTGGCATCAATCACATGCTTTTCGTCGATGTGAAAGTAAAACGTGTGGTTGGGGTCGGTGGGGTCGTGCGGGTGTCGGCGCAACGCCTCTTTCCAGCTGATGACCTCGCCCACGTACTCGATGATGGTCTCGCCCTTGGCAAAATCCGTCAGCGCAAACACGCCCTTGCCATGCACGCCTGAGCGACGGGTTTGAATGCGACGTCCTTTGATGGGCGCGTGGGCTGGGGCAGTGGATTTTTTGGGCACGGTATTTTTTCTGTTAACTTTGTTACGTACGCATGTGCGTGCGCGCACGTGGGCGCGCGTGCGCACGCGAGAGATCGAATTGTAGTGGTCAGTTTTTAAGGAACTTTGAAATGAGCAAAACCCTCGTGATTGCCGAAAAACCTTCGGTCGCGCAAGACATCGTGCGCGCACTCACGCCTGTGGCGGGGAAGTTCGAAAAACACGACGACCACTTTGAGAGCGACACCTATGTGGTCTCCAGTGCCGTCGGTCATTTGGTAGAAATCCAAGCGCCCGAAGAGTTCGACGTCAAGCGCGGCAAGTGGAGCTTTGCCAACTTGCCCGTGATTCCCCCCTTCTTCGACTTGAAGCCCGTTGAGAAAACCAAGACGCGTTTGAATGCCGTGGTGAAGCTGGCCAAGCGCAAAGACGTGACCGCCCTCATCAACGCCTGTGACGCGGGCCGTGAAGGTGAATTGATCTTCCGCTTGATCGAGCAATACGCGGGCGGCAAAAAAGCCCTCGACAAACCTGTCAAACGTCTGTGGCTGCAGTCCATGACGCCGCAAGCGATTCGCGATGGGTTTGATTCGCTGCGCACCCAACAACAAATGCAAGGCTTGGCCGATGCCGCGCGCAGCCGCTCTGAGGCCGACTGGCTGGTGGGCATCAACGGCACCCGCGCCTTGACCGCGTTCAACTCACGCGAAGGCGGCTTCTTTTTGACCACCGTGGGCCGTGTGCAAACACCCACCCTGTCGGTGGTGGTGGAGCGCGAAGAACAAATTCGCAAGTTCATCAGCCGCGACTATTGGGAAATTCATGGCAGTTTTCAGGTGGAAGCCGGCAGCTACCCCGCCAAATGGTTCAACCCCGAGCACAAAAAAGACGCGGAAGACGCCGAGAAAAAACACGACCGCGTGTGGAGCGAATCCGAAGCCTTGGCCATTGCCGACGCCGTGCGCAACCAGCCAGCCACCGTCACCGAAGAGAGCAAACCCACCACCAAGGCCAGCCCCGGCTTGTTTGACCTGACCTCGCTGCAACGCGAAGCCAACGGCCGCTTTGGCTTCTCAGCCAAAACCACGTTGGCGCTGGCGCAAAGTTTGTACGAACGCCACAAAGCACTCACCTACCCCCGCACCGATTCACGCCATTTGCCTGAAGACTACGTCCCCGTGGTCAAGCAAACGTTCGAGATGCTCGCCGACAGCGGCATGAAACACCTGGAACAACACGCCACTGTGGCGCTGAACAACAACTACGTGCGCAAACTGCCGCGCGTGTTTGACAACAAAAAGGTCAGCGACCACTTTGCGATCATCCCCACCTTGCAAGCGCCCAGCGGTTTGTCTGAGGCCGAACAAAAGCTGTACGACATGGTGGTGCGCCGCTTCATGGCGGTGTTCTTTCCCAGCGCCGAATACATGGTGACCACGCGCATCAGCACCGTCAAAGCCGCAGGCAAAGACCACCACTTCCGCACCGAAGGCAAAGTGTTGGTCAACGCGGGCTGGATGGCCGTGTACGGCAAGGACGCCGCGCAAGAGGCCTCTGACAACGAAGAAGATGGCAAGACCCTCGTGGCCTTGAAGGCGGGCGAAGCGGCCAAAAACGAACTGGCCGACGCCAAAGGCCTGAAAACCCGCCCCCCCGCACGCTACAGCGAAGCCACGCTGCTGGGCGCGATGGAAGGCGCAGGCAAGTTGGTGGAAGACGACGAGTTCCGCGAAGCCATGCAAGAAAAAGGCTTGGGCACACCTGCCACGCGCGCCGCCACCATCGAAGGTTTGCTCAACGAAAAATACCTCATCCGCGATGGCCGCGAGATGATTCCTACCGCCAAAGCCTTCCAGCTGTTCACGCTGCTGCGCGGCTTGGGCGTGGAAGAGTTGTCCAAGCCCGAACTCACAGGAGGTTGGGAGCACAAGCTCTCGCTCATGGAACACGGTCAGCTGAGCCGCGAAGAGTTCATGCGCGAAATCGCCGAAATGACCGAGCACATCGTCAAGAAGGCCAAAGAGTTTGACCGCGACACCATCCCCGGTGACTACGCCACCCTCACCACACCGTGCCCCAAGTGCGCTGGCGTGGTGAAAGAAAACTACCGCCGCTACGCCTGCGTGGGCAAAGACGGCAACGCCTCTGATTCGGGTGAAAACGGCGCAGGCTGTGGTTTCTCAATCAGCAAAATTCCAGGCGGCCGCACCTTTGATGCCGCCGAAGTCGAACAA
The DNA here is from genome assembly GCA_027485285.1 of Comamonadaceae bacterium. Classification (GTDB taxonomy): domain Bacteria; phylum Pseudomonadota; class Gammaproteobacteria; order Burkholderiales; family Burkholderiaceae_C; genus Limnohabitans. The sequence continues at coordinate 9,461 of JAIXRH010000005.1, forward strand.
TTTTTGACTGACAAAAAGATTGGCCCCTTGGACGGCTTCCGCTCCAAAGCGGGCTGGCCGTTCACCGCCGAAATCGCGCTCAAGTACAGCGAAGAAGACCAAAACTGGAAACTCGAATTTGACTTTGGTGACGACGGTGCGGACTCCGGCGAAATCGTCGAGTTCAGCGACGCGCCACCTTTGGGCAACTGCCCCAAGTGCGGCAGCCCCGTGCACGAACACGGCAGCAACTACGTGTGCAGCAAGGCTGTGCCCACACACGCGCAAGCCACGCCCAGCTGCGACTTCAAGAGCGGCAAGATCATCTTGCAGCAGCCGGTCGAACGCGAGCAAATGACCAAGCTCTTGAGCGAAGGTAAAACCGATTTGCTCGACAAGTTTGTGTCCATGCGCACACGCCGTTCGTTCAAAGCCTTCTTGCAGTGGGACGCCGAAGCGGGCAAGGTGAACTTTGCATTTGAGCCTCGCGTGAGCAAGTACCCGCCCAAAGGCGGCAAGACGCCCACCACCAACGCGCTCATCAAAGCCGCGGGTAAAAAAGTACCCGCCAAAACCACCAAGGCGACGAAAGCGAAAGCTGAAAAGGTGGCCAAGCCCAAAGCACCGCGCAAAGTCACCGCCGGCTATTTGCCCAGCGCTGACTTGGCCAACGTGATTGGCACCGAAGCCGTGGCCCGCACCGAAGTGATCAAGAAGCTGTGGGACTACATCAAGGCCAACGGCTTGCAAGACGCCACCAACAAACGCGCCATCAATGCGGATGCGAAATTGAAACCCGTGTTTGGCAAAGACCAAGTCACCATGTTTGAACTGGCAGGCATTGCTGGCAAACACTTGCGCCCCATCGGTGCGTCTTCAGGTGAATCAACAGAGTGAACGCATGTCTTTGAATGCAGCCCCCAACCCAGCGCAGATGATCGCCACGCCGCAGGCCATGCACTTCAGCGAAGTGCTGCCCCTGCAAAGCGGCGCCAGCCTGCGCGACTACACCCTCGCCTATGAAACCTACGGCACACTCAACGCCGACCGCTCCAACGCGGTGTTGGTGTGCCACGCACTGAACGCCTCGCACCATGTGGCGGGTGTGTACGAAGGGCAAGACAAAAGCGAAGGCTGGTGGGACAACATGATTGGCCCAGGCAAACCCGTGGACACGGATCACTTCTTTGTGATTGGCGTGAACAACCTCGGCTCTTGTTTTGGCTCCACCGGCCCCATGCACACCCACCCCGACACGGGCAAGGTGTATGGCGCGGACTTCCCCGTGGTCACAGTGGAAGACTGGGTGAATGCGCAAGCCTTGCTGCTCGACCGTTTGGGCATCACCCAACTCGCCGCCGTTTTGGGTGGCAGCTTGGGTGGCATGCAAGCCCTCAGCTGGACGCTGCAATACCCAAACCGCGTGCGCCATGCCGTGGTGGTGGCCAGTGCACCCAACCTCACGGCTGAGAACATTGCCTTCAACGAGGTGGCGCGTCGCGCGATCGTGACCGACCCCGACTTTCTTGGCGGCCACTTTTACGAACACGGCGTTGTGCCGCAACGCGGTTTGCGCATCGCCCGCATGGTGGGCCACATCACCTACCTCAGTGACGATGTCATGAACGAGAAGTTTGGCCGCAAACTACGCCCTGCATCGGTGGCCCAAGGTGCAGGTCAAGCGCGAGGCGTTTCCGCAACAGACGGCGACACACGCGACTATTTGTACACCACCCAAGACGTGGAGTTTCAAATCGAAAGCTACCTGCGCTACCAGGGCGACAAGTTCAGCGAGTACTTTGACGCCAACACCTATTTGCTCATCACCCGCGCGCTCGACTACTTTGACCCCGCCCGCACCTACGGCGGCGATTTGTCGGCGGCGTTTGCGCGCACAGCCGCCAAGTTTTTGCTGGTGAGCTTCACCACCGACTGGCGCTTCTCGCCCGCACGCAGCCGTGAGATGGTGCAAGCCTTGCTCGACAACCA